>NZ_QNQN01000069.1:0-270829 GCF_004103285.1 Pseudoalteromonas sp. A757 | reverse complement strand
TTCTCATCGTAAATTTTCCTATTTTAGTTAATGGAAAATTCTACTTATGAACTGTTTCATTTTTTGGGGGAGTTACACTTTGATTCAAATTTAATTGCTTTTGATTTTCGTTATAACGCAACGGATCCAGAGGTTATATTTATTATCACTTCACAACTTGAGGAGGGTGATAACGCAATAAGTCATATCTGCCCTAGCTTTAATACACTTTTCTCCATTCTATAAAAATGATAACAAATCACCATAATAACCAATGAAAAAATAAGCGAAATAGAATTTTAGGATATATAAATGCTACGAGATAAATTAAGGGATATCGAGTATTACAATGATAGGATTAACTTTAGACTAAAAAATTATCGAGAAAAAATAAAAAAGGTCCAACCTAATAGTCAGTTTGAATTTGAAGTCAAAATGAAAGGTTTATTTAGGCTAGTCAGTGACTCTTTGTATCTTATTCATCAGAAATACTCTCGCGGCGATGATCTCTGAATTTAAACCATTTTTATTAAATATGTTAATCTATCGCCAATGGCAAAAAGACTATCTAGATGCTTGGTATGTATTGGAAGGTAGCCCAGATTATCACTTAATGGCTACAGATGCTTACATTGGCTACTGGTGCTGGGAAATTGCACTTGTTGTTACGGTATTCAACATCGATGACAGCAGTTTTATAAATCATCCATACTATCCGAAAGACCTCGTACATTGGCAAGATAATCAGTAGGAGGCAACAGTGCTCAAACTACGGACCTATAACAAACAAATTTAACAACAACCTGCCGACGACAAAGCAAACAAGGATCGTGGTATCGGCGCTACACATGCTACAAGCCCAACTGAAATATTAAGGATAGTAAACGATGATTAAAAATGTTCTGTTCTCTCTTGGTGCCACACCCTTGCATAAAAAAAGCACTAAAAAATTAAAAATCAGTGAGATAGAAAATAAATTTAACTTCAAGCTCCCAAATGAACTGAGGGAACTTTATTCACTGTTCACTTCATCCGTTATTTTTGAATCTGGCGCTAAAATTAAGCCAAACCAAGCCGCGCCATTTGCTGATAATGAAGGTTATCAGTCAATTGAAATACTTTATGGTATTGATAATGAAAATAACAATATTCTTCAGAAAAATGTCATGTACGAAGAACTTCAGCAAAAAGGCTATTTTATCTTTGGTGCTTCTTGTGGTGGCGATCAACTTTGTTTAGGAAAAAACGATCTCAAAGTTTACTGTTGGGATCACGAAAGCAGTGAAAACGAACAAGAATTTTATGAGATTTCAACCAACCTATCTTCATTTTTTAACGCGCTCAAAGCTGATGAAGATGAGCAACCAGCAAAGATAGATGATACTAACTCATTTCTATCTTTTTTAGTTCACCAAACATAAATTACGATAACTCACTTGGAGTAATAACGATGGAAACAGTTCATGCGATTTACAACCAGATAGCACAAAACATAGTAAATTCAATTAGGACACCTTGGGATGAAGCGTTCATAGATTTTAGTTACTACGGAGACTCTGCTAAGTATCAAGGTAAATATCTTCATTATTCAAATAATGAATTGTGTGATTTCAAAGTGGGCTATCAATCCTATCGCCTGTTTAAGCAACTCCATGAGATCACAAGTGGTGATCCAGAAGAAAAATGGGATAGAGTTAGGTTTGTACTCAAACAAAGTGGTGAATTCAATATTGACTATGAATGGGACCAAGAGCTAAAAGATGAAGTATGACATAGATCTTAAAGCGTACTGAGTAAAACACCTCTACATTCGCCTATTTAGCCAGCAACAACAAGCTTTCCTACGAACTAACAGTGCCTCTACACAGGTGTATACAATGAACAAATTTTTTGACAACTTCTATCACTTTAAGGGATTTGGTCCAGCTATAAAATCAGTTCAACCGAAGGAAGAACAGCTACTACACTATCAAGGTATTTTACCCGATAACCTAATTGAATATTGGCAAGAATATGGTTTTTGCGGTTGGGGCGATGGACGATTTTGGCAGGTTAACCCTAAAGATTATCAAGCTATTTTGGCCAAGTGGCTAAAAGAAACCGAGTTTGAGCAAATGCAGCATAATGATCAAAACCACTTTTCGGTTATCGCTATAGACGCTTTTGGTAAAATGTACATTTGGGGAGAAAGTTCTGGTTACAGTCTAAAAATAGTGAGTAGTTATGGCATGATTTTTCCGTCTTTCAATCGTGAGCTTTATAGCCAACACAACCCCTCTAGAGCCTTAGATTTATTTTTCGCCACTCAACCTCCAAAAGCAGAATTGGATTTAAGCGATCATAATGATCAACCGCTTTTCGACCGTGCAGTTGAAAAGCTAGGCCCTCTTGAAAATGGAGAAATCTATGGCTTTGCGCCAGCTCTTGCCCTTGGTGGCGAACCTAAGCTTGAGAATCTCCAAAAGGTAAAAGCCACGGAACATTTAGCTTTCCTAGCTGATCTTGGAGAGAAACGTGTTATGGCTGATATCGTCGCGCTATCTAACCAATTACCCCATAACCAATAGCACCTTTTTAAGTCCTTTAAATACAAAGGTGTCGCTAGGCTAGGTTCAATCACCCTCCTAGCCTACATTTTTCACCAAATTTCTTCTGCTGCTTTCGTTTACATTTTTAATTAGAGAAACCACGGTATCTAACCTTTAACTACTCTACTGAGATGGTGTGCAGTGGTAAGACAAAGCCACCAATTAGAGACCCAGTTAATACCTAAGAAACATCAACAGTCAAGACCTAGGTAAACAATCCGCCGCGAAAGTAAAAAAACATCGTCAAAGGTCTGCATGACTCACTTGACAACATTTCTACCAACTAAACAAGCAAAAGTGACAGTTAAATTTATCACTCTTGCTGCCAATATCATTCAATTGTTGTGATTAACCCATACTGTTCTGACTCTGCTTTAGTGACCCAGTGCTCGCCCTCAGCTGGCGCTGACTCCAAAGTAAAAATGTAAAAACTTACTCCTTTATCACCAAGCATTTTTTTAAAGTACGTAGCTTGTCTTCTATGGCTTGCATCAGTGTATGGTATATCTAGTGCTGAGCTATCACCATTACTCCAGCTATGAACCCCAATCTGTTTGTTATCTTCAATAGCGTCAGAATCTATTGCTCTTCTTAATATTCTTGGGTTTCCAGCTGCAAATAAATCTGTTCCACCCGAGAAAACTGAGCCTGATCTCGAGACTAACGTGGTCATGTTGTGCTCTCTGATCAGCATACCTGTATACATGTTTATATCATCGTCTGCACTTCCACCGATATGGTTAGCAAAGTTTAATGTCATCTTTGTACCTTCAAACTGCGACGTGAGCTCTTTTAATTGCGTATATGTACTTAATCCAAGTGTCGATTGAACTCGTTCCTCACTGCCGTCCATTTTAAGTATTTCCGTGAAGAAGTCTTCAAAGCCGAAAGATGTTGTCACGGTCACTTGGTTATTCGAAGTACTGGCTGTTAAAACAGTTGAGCCAATGATTTCAATAAACTCTAGCACTTGGTTTGAAAATTCAACTTGAATCTCAGACGCATCTCTTTGGGAAGCGGACAGTATCACCGTCGAGTCTTCACCCACGGTACGTGTTTTATCACTGCAATCGAATAACTCCATTAGTTCACTCGGACTGTAAATAAAACATGTCCCTTCAGCACTGTTATCGAGCAACAGATCTAAATTTTTTCCGTCTGCATTTTCAAGTTTTACTATCCATTGACTATCATTTAGCTGTTCTGAAAACATTACCTTGTCGAATAATTGCCCTTGAAAATTCAACTTAACAGAAGAGCGAACCACCGCTCGTTCATCTAAAAGCTCCTTCAGTTCTGACTCAGAAAAGCGGTAATTAGCCAAAGGCAGGTCTGTTGTCTCTGCTGGTTTTGGCGTTATAGTGGTTTTTGAGTTTGAATTTGAGTTACAACCAACCACTGAAGCTAAGCAAAATACTGCAACTAATGTTTTGAGAGAGTTCATATATATTATCTCCTGATTATTTAAAACTTGGTGAAAACTTTACTGCGTAAATAAGGTAATTTCTGTGATTGCTGTGTATGGAAATGTATTTTTTAGGCTGACAAAGTTCATATATACTTGTGGACAGGAAGTTCTTTAGGATCCGGTAAACAGATGAAAACGAGCAAAATGCTAATAGTCGAAGATGACGAAAGGCTCCAAAAGATGCTTAAAGATTACTTCACGGCTCAAGGGTTTAATATCACGGTCGTTGGGGATGGCAGTAAAGCCGTGGATGCTATTTATGAACTTCTGCCCGATATTGTATTATTAGATCTGATGTTGCCTGGCGTTGATGGCCTAACAATTTGTAGACAAGCAAGAAAGAACTTTCAAGGCAAGATATTAATATTAACAGCAAGTGATGATGATTTTGATCACGTTGTTGGCTTAGAAATTGGTGCTGATGATTATGTCACTAAACCTATAAAACCTAGGGTGCTGCTTGCCCGAGTGCGCTCTTTGCTGAGACGTCCAGCGCTTCCCCAACAAACTGAGTCTGAAACACTTTACTTTGGCAAGCTAAAGCTTGAGCGGAAATACAAACACTGCGAGTTTGATAGAAAGCTGATCCACCTGACGGAAAGCGAGTTTGATCTACTCTGGCTATTAGCAACTAGAGCCGATGAAGTTGTATCGCGCGATGAACTCACCAAAGCACTTCGAGGCATTGAATATGATGGTGTAGATCGAACGATAGACAATCGCATTGTACGGGTACGTAAGCTGCTCAGTCATGTTCAAGACGTCTCGAAAGGCATTCAAACAGTTCGTGGAAAAGGTTATTTATTTGATAGCCATGCCTGGTGAATATACTTCCTTGATTTAATTCAGGTAAAAGCTGGCTCTATATGAGAAGAATTTTTGTTGAATCACTACTTGTACTGTTTATTTGCTTCATCGTAGCAGTATTCGCTTATGAGTGGCTGGTGTATGGAATAACAACAGACTACGAGTTCTTATTAGAAGATTATGAAGCAATGGCACACCAGCAATTACTCCAAAACATAGCAGATAATCAAGGTATTGAGGCAGCTAAAAGCGCGATGCAGCAATTCTCTACCCAGACGGAACAGCTATTTACAATTTACCATTCTGTAGCACAATTACCGGCTTCTGTGGCCACAGCACTTAATCAGAGTAATCCTACTCACATATTTTTTGATGATAATCGAACCCTGTGGTTTAAGTTGACTGGCTATGCAGCATTCTTCAGCTACACACCCGACTCCCAAAGTATTATTAGGGCAAAAGTCGAACTTGAAAATAATCTTTTCTTGATATTTTTAGCTATTAGTTTTGTTATATTTGGATTGATTAATATTTTCCTTATTTATAGAAGAGTCAGGCTCTTGGAGCAAGCAACAATTCGGTTTGCTCAAGGAGATTTAGCTAGTCGTGCTGATACCTCAGGCTCTAGCTCATTAGGAACGTTAAACCGCACTTTTAATGACATGGCCAGCCGGATTATGCACTTAGTTGAAAGTAATCGCGCTTTGACGAATGCTGTGGCTCATGAAATGCGGACTCCAATATTCCGCATCCAATGGCAAGCAGAATTACTAAAAGAGACTGCTTTAAATAGTGAACAAATGTCAACCATACAAGAGGTGATTGCTGACACCGAGGAAATGGAGCAAATGATCGATGAACTATTACACTATACAAAATTAGAAAATAGTGGCCAAAGGTTAGTGATGGAGAAATTCGATCTTAGCGCTTTGATAAATCGGGCTAAGCATCGATGGCAAAAAGAAAGAAGGCACAACATAGCGCTAGATATTCGCTTCAATTCTTCAAAGGTTTTTGTAATCGCTGATAAAAAATTGCTTACGAGAGCCCTTGATAACGTCATCCGCAATGCGTTTAAGTTTGCTAAATCGAAAGTGCGAGTCGTATGTTCTGAGCAAAATAATCACATCGAGATTTTTATTCATGATGATGGCCCAGGTGTTGATAAAAAGCACAAAACACATATATTTGAGCCTTTTTATGTAGCAGATCAAGCAAGAAACAAGGGAGTGAGTGGTTATGGGTTAGGGCTATCTATCGTACAAAAGATATGTGAACAACACCGAGGCTCAATTACCGTCTCAGACAGTGAAGAATTTGGAGGTGCACTTTTTACACTCAAACTCCCAACCAGCTAAACATACTAAAGCCATAGATATATTGAATATTTAGCCAATTTAAACTGATACCAATTTCTGACTTCAACGTCTGTATTGATAGTGGTCACCATGATAGTGGTCGCCATGATAGTGGTCGCCGTATGATTGAGTTAAATAACCTGAGTTTCAGCAACAACCATACCGCTTAGCAATAAATTAAGAAAGAGCTACATAAGCAGCTCTTAGCGATACCATTTCGGCTAGCTCTGTACAATTTCAAATATAGAAATCGGTGGTACGGCCTCGTTATTTTCGTGATCCCCAATGATATAAATCTTTCCCTCACGAATTGCAAAATCACTGGGCTCTTTGACATCCGCTTCACTCAGATCAATTACTGATACAATTTCTCCAGTCATGGTCAATTTAAGTAGTTTGGTAAATCTTTGAGAGAGTACGTATATCGCTCCGTCTTTGTACACGACTCCTTGGGCATCATATTCGAAAATACTCCCGTTCGATTCTGAACCATAGGTGATCGGATAGATGTTAATTACTTTATATGTAGAATCTAAAATAATGAGCTTATCTTCTTCCTCAGCGCCGTCTTGATCAGTAACAAGATAAAACTCTCCTGTGGCTTCATTGTGTCCTAAACCAGCATATTCATACGCATCTCCTTGCTCATTGGTCGCAGCCACCACGACTTCTTCTTTTAATTGATATTCACTTCCAACTTTCACAAACAGACCAATTACTCCTGTATCTGTGATTGCATGAAAGCTATCTGAAGTACCAACAACCGCTTCTGTACAACCCTGATTACATTCAATACTGCTGAATTGAAGCGATACTTTTTCTATTATCTTAAAAGAACTATCAAGCAAAAAGACTTCAGCTTGGTCGGTGATCAATAACCACCCCCCATCTTTTACCGGCCAAATTCCTGACGGCTGAGCTATTCCTTGCTCGAGCTCAACCTGTTTTACTAGCTGTAATTCAGTATCGTGCTCAATCGGCCCAGTACCAATTAGCTCACTTTTGTCGGCTACTAAGAAAATATTATTCGCTACGGCGTTCGAGCTCACAATTATTCTCCCATCAGGTGCAAGGCTCACATCATTAAATACTTCACCGTTAAAGCCACTTAGTTTCCACGATGCTGTTAATTTGAGTGATGTCCCAGCAGTATCATATTCAGCAACGATGTAGTCTGCATTGTTGCCTGCCAGTACCAATAATTTTTCACCGCTCCACGCTAGCCCCTGAGGTTCGTACTCTCCTTTCAAGTCATAAACCAGTTCTGCTTCCGTTGCTGTATCAAAGTGTATTAATTGGCGATCAGCACGATTAAATAACCATAATTTGCTGGGCTCTTGGTCATTTACAGCTAACTCTGTAAGTTTATAGTGCGTTTTTAACTGCCATGTTGAAACCACACCATTTGGTAAGCCTGTTCGGCTCACCGTATTTGCCCCCGACACAAACCAATACGCTTGTTCTTGTACTTCTAAGTCTGTCGCTTCTTGCAATGCTAAGTCGGAATAGTCCTGTCGTTTATAGCTAAGTGAATCTGAAGCAGTATCTATATACCCAATCACACCATTACTCTGGTGAACATGAAGTAATGGTCCATACATATTAATACTGGTGATCCCCTCTAAAGAATCTACTCCGGTGGGATACTCCACATATAGTGTAATAGGAAAGTCTTGTACCAACGTTTTACTTTGATCTGGTTCAGATAAGTCGATGGTAAGATTGGTTGAGTGCTCAACCTGTTTGTTCTGTTTACTGCCACCACAAGCTACAGCACCAAGTAAGCAGCAAATTAATAGTAAAGTATTTTTCAAAGTAATCACCTTCGTTCCTCTGTTTAATCTAGCATCAGAGTATCGAGGTAAGCGTCTATAAAATGTCGCAGCAGTTGGGGCTAATTAGGGTCTGTTAATCTTTCAAATTTATTTTTTGCAGCAAAGAGCGTTCGGCCCGAATATATTTAAAATACAATTTTCGCGGTACAGCCAAATTCAGAGTTTTGCGTTAATGAAAACTGCCACTGGTACTTAGTACAAATATCCGCAACTATCTGAAGCCCGAAACCAAACCCTTCATACCCTCTCGGTTTCTCGTCTAAACCACACCCAGAATCAACTATTTCTAAGCTTGATTGTGAAAGGAATAGGCTTACTTGCCCTTCATAAGTACAATTTATAGCATTGTCTAGTAGGTTTCTAATCAAAGCTTTTAATAAAACTTCATCGCAACACACGACGCATGGCTCTAAAAGTTGTAATTTTAATTCTGTTTTATTTGCCACA
Source organism: Pseudoalteromonas sp. A757 (assembly GCF_004103285.1). Lineage (NCBI taxonomy): Bacteria > Pseudomonadati > Pseudomonadota > Gammaproteobacteria > Alteromonadales > Pseudoalteromonadaceae > Pseudoalteromonas > Pseudoalteromonas sp. A757. The sequence goes on along the minus strand of NZ_QNQN01000069.1, from coordinate 262,347 downwards.
GATTTACTGCTAAATGGTGCCACTATTTCATTTAGCCATTCGGCTGTGATTTCAAAACGGCAAGGTTCACCAAGACTCTCTCTAGCCAAACTTAAAAAGGTATATGTAAGATCGGTGACCTGCTCAATAGCCAGATCGATTCCTCTTAGCTGTTTACTCTCCCCTGTGTGCTTTTTTAATACCGCGACATTTCCCTTGATCACCATCATCGGCGTACGCAGTTCATGACTTACATAGCGTGTGAAGCTTTGCTCTCGATTAAGCATTTGCTTCATTCTACTGCGATAGTGGTTAACTGCTGACTCTATACTTAGTATCTCTAAGCAACTATTTTTACTACTAATTTTTGTTTCTTCATGGTCAAGACTTTGGTCACTAATATGTTCTACTAAACATTGTAGTGGCTTTGCAAGATAGGCAGCTTGAAGTCTAATAAGATAGGTGACTAGCAAAAATAACAAAGTACCAAACACAGCAAAACCAATTTCAACGACTGCCAAATCAATATCTTGCCATTCGGTCGCATTAATATCTTCGACAGCATATAAGACTTTAGAACCGCCACCTTTCATAGTCATTTTATAGGCAAGTACACAGAATTCACTATCATCATCAAATTGCAGTGTTGTCACCCCTAACCAACCAGGTTTGATGTCAGCTTGAATTGCTTTAGGGAGTGCCTGATAATCTTGATACAACCTCAACAAAGGATTGACTAATTTCTCTTTTCCTTCTTGCTCTGAAAATTCTTGTAAATGATAAGGTCCTACAATACTCAACCGTTGCTCACTTGCTCGGTTTTCTGTGTACAAAATAGCGAGTGAGACAGCTAATGTATATATTGAAATAAGCCCAATAGCACCAAGCCAAGATGCCTTAAATAGCTGTTGCTTAAGTGTTTTCATCAGAAATCAACTTGTAGCCGAACTTTGGTACCGTAACCAACATCTCTGCATCAAACGCTTTATCTATGATCTTTCTTAGCTGGTACATATGACGCCTTAATAGATCTTGGTCGGGTACCTCGTCTTGCCAAAGTGCAACTTCGAGGGATTCTCTTGAAACCGGCTTTGGACTTTGCTGTGCTAACAATAAGAGTATTTTGTAGCAGCTAGGGTTGAGCCTCAATACACTTTCATTTCGCGTCACCAAACGCTGTTGTAAATCTATTTGCAATGAACCAACGTTTATTATTTTCTTGAAGCCATCTCCGCGCACTCGCCGCACTACAGCATGTATCCTTGCTTCTAGCAAAGAGAGATCAAATGGCTTAATAATATAGTCGTCTGCTCCACCGTTAAGCCCCTGCAACATATCCTGTTGAGTATCACGCGCTGTAAGCATAATAATCGGTGTTGCTACGCCTGACTCTCTGAGCTTACTGCATATTTCAATACCATCTACCCCAGGGAGCATTACATCTAGAATGATACAGTCGTAGTCATATTGAAGAGCGAGCTGCAAACCAAGTGTTCCATTTGCAGCGTAATCCAAGTGATGCCCATCTCCCTCGAAATAGTCAAATATGGTTTCAGCTACTTGCTGCGAATCTTCCACTAGCAGTATTTTTAATGGTGTTCTCGCACACATCTGTGCAATATCCTCTGGCGGTTTTCGCTTAACACATCACATTGCAAATTTTTAGGCCATAAAAATGTACTTCTTTGCTCATGTGTTAGCACAACATAACTCGTCTTTTGAGTCTGAATTAGCTGAAAAAGTTCATTATCATCCATAACTAACTCAGCCCAGCCACAACTATAAAAACGCCCTGAAAATGGCAGTTTTTTTAAATAATACACTGGCGTGTTAGGGCAAGGTTTTGATATCGCTGATAGCGTCGTATGCTCAGAATCCTTACTGTGCCAACCAAATATCAATGCTGCTATTAATAATGCATAAAAACAAAAGCTAATAAGCCCAATTTTTATATATCCTTTAAATGGTTCAAAATATAAGGCAACTAATAATGCAAAAGCGGGCAAGCCGGGCAGAACGTAAGCTGATAGGATATTGCTAGCAAAAGTAAAAAGTAATAATGGAGCAATTGTCCAAGTAATTAGATACGTTTTTATTTCAGAACTAAATAACACCGCACGAGTATCTGGCGACTTAAAGAAGCGAATGAAAAATAATACTGACCAAGGGCATGCGACTATCAGCCACATTAGCCAAATCGTGCCTTTTGGTTCCACATGTGCGGTACCATATAGATCTCCCTGCCATCCTGGCTGCAGGAACCGCTGAATATGCTCACCAATTAAGAAGTAATTGAGAAATCCCGGCGTTTTTGACTCAGCCAACATATACCAAGGTAAAAAAGTAACCACAAAAACAGGTAAACCTAATGACCAAGGTAATGCTTTAATCACAGAGTAAAGGCGTTTTTGCCAAATTGCCCATAGCACAATGGCTATCCCTACGATAACGACCGCCACAGGCCCTTTAATCAACATGCCTAAACCACAACTGAAAAAGAATATAACGCCTGCAGCCCGGTTATTGTGTTTATAGCATAACCAAAAACTAGCCATTGCTAATGTTGAGCTTAACATCAATGCAGGGTCAGTCATCACCATTCCTGTCGCTATAAAAAACCCAATACAACTAGCAAGGATCAATATACTAGCTTGAGCAATACGCACACCTAGCGAACGCTTTGCGAAGGAATACAATATAATTAAGCTCAGCGCCCCAGTACACCAATGCGCAAAGCGCGCACTCCATGGAGAAATACCAAATGCTTCAAAACTAAGCGCAGTAATCCAAGTATGAGCTGGCGGCTTGCCCCAAAATGGCACACCTTTATCAAACCATGGCGTGATCCAATCTTGAGTCACGATCATTAGCCTTGCTATTTCTGCATATCTCGCTTCTGTAGTATCAAATAAGGGATAGCTTCCTAGTGTAAAAAGCCTCAGTAGCATCAGCCCTAAGACGACACAAAATAGAGTGTAATTATGCCTCATATTGCAACTCTTCTTTTGCTTCGGTCTTTTTAATATCCATCAGTAAATAAACTGGCCGTTGTTTAGCCTCAGTAAAAAGCCCGGCAATGTACTCACCTAAAATACCAATGGCTAATAGCTGCACGCCACCTAACGCTAACACAGTCAACATAATACTTGGATAACCAGGTACCGGCTCGCCAAACACGAGTGTTTTGACCAGCACCCAAATGGCAAAAATAAATGCATATAAGGAAATGACGCAACCTACCCAAGTAGCAAGCCTTAAAGGCTTCATGCTGAATGAAGTTATTCCCGAAAGTCCAAGCTTAACAAGCTGTAAATAGCTCCATTTAGTTTCTCCTGCTGCCCGTTCTGGACGCTTAAACTCGAGGGTCGTTTGATTAAACCCAGGCCAACTCATTAGCCCTTTCATATAGCGGTTTCGCTCAGGAAGCGTGTTGATAGCATCAACGACTTTGCGATCTAATAGCCTAAAATCACCAACGTCTTCTTCTACTGGACTATCTGATACCCAATTAAGTAATTTATAATAGCACCGAGCACTCGCTGTTTTTAACCACGACTCTCCTTCGCGGGCACTGCGTTTCATATTGACTACATCAAAACCCTTTTTCCACGCCTCAAGCATTTTTGGCAGTAACTCTGGTGGATCCTGTAAATCAGCATCAATAGGGATCACCGCATCGCCTTGCGCATGTTCAAATCCAGCAGTTAACGCAGCCTCCTTACCAAAATTACGGCTCATTTGCAGGCAAACTACAGATGAAAAACTGTTATTTAACTGGCACATCATTTGCCATGACTCATCTGTACTTCCATCGTCGATGTAGATCAATTCGAATCGATACTCAGGCAGTGTAGCAATCACGGTACATAATTTATGATGTATCGTGTTGAGTACCTCTTGTTCATTAAACGCAGGGACGATTAAAGAGATAAGTGCCCTATTGGTGTAACGTATTTTGCGCTGCGTACGGGCCATATTCGACCTATCAATGGCAACCATTAGCTTGGTCATAACTCTGTTCCAATTATTGCATTTAGCGCAGTTTAAAATTAACAATGTCGAAAAAATGTCTACATTGGGACGACTTTTTTTTGACCTGCTATTTAGCAAGCTCTGTTATTTTGAGGTGGCTTGTTATGCAGTTTTTTCGTTTTTTATGTGTTGGAGGAGCGGGCTTTGTAGTTGACTGGAGTGTTTTTAGCACGCTTTTAGCTAACTCATCTACGCCATTTTTCGCAAGGTTAATCGCATTTTGGTGTGCAGTTATGACAACATGGTTAGGTAATAGGTTTTTCACTTTTACACAAGCACAACGGGTGCGTGTTATTAGTCAGCTATCCAAACATATACTTATCAGCCATTTATTTGGCGTTGTGAACCTAGGTGTATTTTGGCTTTTTTTACCACTTACCAACGTACATGTTGCATTTGCCTTGGGTATACTCTTAGCGACGGCGGGCAATTTCCTATTAAGCAAACGGTGGGTATATAAGCCCTGTTAGTCACCGATATTTTCACAGCGTAAACTTAGACAGCAGCACCTCTTGCTCATGGGCATTTTTCGCGAGTTCTTCGCTGGCACTATATTGCTTGTCTGAAAAGCTGCCGACTTCAACGCTGATATCGTTGATATGTATTGTATTTTTATTGATTTCTTCAATCACCACACTTTGCTCTTCGATGGCGGTCGCAATTTGGATATTGCGATCCATAAGCTCTTTTACTGCTTCTGAGATTTCTTCTAGCATATGTGTTGCTTGTTCGGTTTGTGAAACACATTGCTGGGTTTTATCTCGGCTGCTTCCCATGGATTGCTGAACTTGAATGGACGAGGCTTGGATCTGGTCGATCATGGATTTAATTTCGGTGGTGGATTCCTGTGTTTTTGATGCTAAAGAGCGCACTTCATCTGCCACTACCGCAAAACCACGACCTTGCTCTCCGGCACGTGCGGCTTCAATTGCAGCGTTAAGTGCTAATAGATTAGTCTGTTCTGCAATACCATTTATGACTGAAAGAATATTCTCGATATTTTGGCTATATTCTGCAAGTTGCGTACTTAGCTCGTACGATGCAGTAATATCGTCAGCCAATGCATTAATTTGGCTTCGCGCTTTAAAGAATATCTCTTGCCCTTCGGAGGTCTTTTCATTTACCGAGGTGATGGAGCTTGCGGCTTGCTGCGCGTTACCCGCGATTTCGGTCGAGGTAGTGCTCATTTCATTCATCGCGGTAGCGAGGTTTTCAATCAGGCTAACTTGTTGATCAAGTTTCTGTGAAGAATGCGTCGACAACTCTTTGGCGGCATCACTGCTTATCACCACTTCGTCTGCACGTTCTTTTACATTACTTACCAACCCATGCAAAAAGCCTAAAAAGAGATTGAATTGTCGTGCAACTGTGCCGCATTCATCTTCGTTAACGATTTTTAAGCGCCGAGTTAAGTCACCACCTCCATTTGCCATACTGGTGATCGCAGATTCCAAATCCCGTAATGGTTGGAGTAAGTGAATTGCTAAAGTCCGTACGCAGAATACTCCAATAGCCACGGCTAAAATGGCAATGATCAGGGAGTTTATAGTAATTTCGGTTAGTGTTTTATAGGCTTTTGATTTATCGATTAACACTGCCAAATACCAATCCGTACCAAAGGTATTATCAAGCGAATGTAAGTAAAACAGCCTGTTGCCTTCTTTGGTATCTACTTCTTGCAACTTATCTACGCTACCTAAGCGTAATGCAGGGTATGCCTGTTGCAGTTTTTTGCCGTTAAATTCGGCATGTTGATGAGAAATGATATTACCAGACTTGTCGACCAAAAAGGCATAACCGGTATTATCAAAATTGACCTGATTGACACTATTGGCGATGGTTTTTAGGCTTAAGTCTCCCCCAATAACCCCTTTAAATTTACCATTAACTACGATGGGAGACACTACCGATAGCAACAATTCGCCTGTCGCCGCATCAGTATACGGGCTGGTATACACCGTTTTATTTTGATTTTTACCAAGTTGATACCAAGCTCGCTCTCTAAAATCTACGCCCGGAGGATTTTTACGAGCAGGGTTGTTTGACCTGAGCCCCTCCTCATTTGCCAAAGTACCAAAAGTAAGCAGAAACTCGTTTTTAAATACTGGTGTATTCAACGCTTGCTGAAAGTTATCATCGCTAAAGTTTTGCTCTAACTGACTTTTTATCACATTAATTTGCGTTGCTTTACCAGCCAACCAATTCTCTATGCTCACAGCCAGCAATTGCGTGCTGTCGGTTACATAAGCATGGGTTTTGGTTTTCACCGAATCGCTAACAAACCAGTAAGTAGAAAGCGTCGTTGTGGTGATGATCAATAAGATCACTATGGCAGAAGTCACAGAGAACTTAGTGCGGATCTTCATATTCAACAGCCTGAATAAAAAGTGCTCGAATATCAAAAGTGTTGTCTATAATTCGATTATTGGCAACTGAGCGATGTAAAAACCATGAATTTTACTTTGAGCAACTCAACCGCACTGATTGGCCTAGCCTGTTTACTGACTTCTTCAGCAGTTTTGGCAGCCGATCGCCCTGTCACCATGGCCGACATTGAAAATCTTGAGCGACAATTAGCTGAGCTTAAAGCTCGATTTATGACGCAAAATAGCGACCTAAAGGTCGCTGCTCCAGTGGCAAAGTCAACACCACAAAGTGACCCCGTAAAACCACTGACCGAGCCCTCAACCACCCTCAAAGCCTACGCCACAATACGCCCGACATTTGGCGTAATAAACCAAGATGACGAAAGTAACTGGGATGTTCGTGACGCCTTATCCCACGCAGGGATTAAAGTGACTCATGAATTTATGCCGGGCTGGCAGGCCGAACTTCATGGTGAATGGGGCATCGATCTCGCCAATGAAGGAAATTTTGGCAAATCGCGCCGTGCTTATACTGCGCTAGGTACGCCGTATGGCCGATTTGGTATCGGCAAGCAAAGACCTGCACAGTATCTGTTTATCGCCGAATACGTTGATATTTTTAATCACGCCAGCAGTCCATTTGCTTACGATCCAGAGAGTATTTTTTTCGTTGATAATTTAGTTACTTACCGCTACGAATTGGGGCCAATGACGTTTATCGCCGCAGGCCAATTTAATGGTGATAAAGGCGATAATCAAACGGATTTATTCAACACAGGATTAAGTTACGATAACGCAGGTTTACATGCCGCAATTACTTATCAACAAAACGATGTGTACGATAACGAGCAACATATTGGTGAAAACCAACTCTGGTCTGGCGCACTGGCCTATCAATTTAACTCTCGCTTTTACGCTGCCATGGCCTATCAGGACAAAGACTATCAACGCGTGAGCGCACTTGATTCTCGACAAGGCCACACCTTTGATCTTTCTCTGGCCTATCAACTCGCAAAACATTATAAGCTCAAGACCGGATATTTTGATTTTGATGACGGGTACGGCAGTCACGATCCGCTAAATCAGAGCTTTGATGGCTACAATGTTACACTTGAGTGGTTACCAACACCGCCGCTCAGAGTGCACTTGGAGTATTTGAACAAGTCCTTTGATAATCAAGTGGATATGGATTCCATTTCCATTGGCTTTAGGTACGATTACAAGCAAGAGTGGCAATTTGATTAGCCAAGATCACTGGCTCTAAGATAATAACTTTTCAATTTGACTTGATTCATACATCAAGTATTCAAGTGAGGGTGGTACACTCGCACAAGGCTTAGAAGTATTCAAGTTTAAAGAGGCGGCATGAACCACTCTCCTATTCCACTCAATATTACCGTGAGCGCCAAAATCGAAAGCATTGTAGTGCTACATGGCTTGTACATGTCTGGGTTTGTGATGCGGCCGCTTAGCGCTCGCTTAGGTAAATCAGGCTACCGTATTCTCAATTTAAGCTATAACACGTTAACGCCAAACATTGATGAGATTTGCGCCGCTATTGATACTTTTGTTGGCGACCGCCCTGCCGCACTCGTTTGCCACTCCATGGGGGGCTTAGTTGCAAGGGCGTATTTAGAGCGAGGTTCTGCAACGAGCAAGCAAGTAAAAAAAGTGGTGACCTTGGGGACACCACATAAAGGCAGTGCCATTGCCAAGCATATGCACGACAAAGGACTGGAGCTACTGTTAAAGAACAGTGTGGAATTTTTATTATCTAACAATCAAGATTGGCCTTTCGACGCCAAGCTTTACAGTATTGCAGGCGACTTACCCATTGGACTAATGCCACTACTACAAAAAGGTAGCCAGTCGGATGGTACTGTGTTGTTAGAAGAAACCAAGCTCAGTGGCATGGCCGAGCACAAAGTATTTCATCTCAGCCATACCAGCTTAATATATTCCCGTGCGGTAATGGACTATATCTGCGAGCTGTTAGAGAGGCCTTAGTGCTCTGCGCTTGCAGCCACTTTGTAAGCAATCACAGCGATCAAACCAACTACTAGCGGCACTGGTGCAGCGATATAACCAAAGGTGTCTGAGTTTGCGATACTTGCGCCAGCTAAGTGACCCACTAGCCCAACAACAAATGCTACTAGAGCGATAACAACGACGACGAGTTCCATTTTATGTTCTGATTGTGTTTTGCCTTTCATACTCATTTCCTCAAGTAGTAGACACCGCGTTTTTTGTGTCTTGATGAGATGATTATGCGCTTACAGTGCGGTGATATTTTGACCTAAATCAAGGTTTCAAACCGCCAAAATACGAACGTGATTAAACACTTGTCTTAGATCAAAAACTACGCGCTCAGGTAAGATTTTGGTAAAAGTTGGCAAGCTTTATTCCTGCCAAGTATTCATGTCACCTTGTTATTTTTGAGCGCTTTTTGGGGTTTCATCTTGTTTTTTAACGCGCTCATCCCAACGTCATCTTGTATTAATATTTGATATGTTTTGATTTTAACCATTGATTTTTCCGATTAAACGCTTTGATTTTAATCATTGGGCAATCACCTAAGGTTGCGCCATACTGACTGTGAATCAACAAGGAGCATCGCATGACAAACATTAATTCTATCGGTTTAGACAAAGCAAAGAGCCAAGCACTGGTAACGTCACTTAATACGCTACTAAGTAGCTACCAAATTCAATATATGAATGCCCGTGGTTTTCACTGGAACATCAAAGGTCGTGAGTTTTTTGAACTACACCTAAAATTTGAAGAAATTTATACGCTATTACTTGAGAAGGTAGACGAAATCGCAGAGCGTATTTTGACGATTGAAGGCAACCCATTGCATGCGTTTTCTGATTATTTGGAAACCAGCAAAATTCAAGAAGCAAAAGGGATCAGCAATGGTACGCAAGCACTAGAAACTTTGCTTGATGGCTACACAACGCTTATTTCTATGCAGCGTGAGATTCTAGCGCAGGCGGGCGAAGCCGAAGATGAAGGGACAGCTGCGCTAATGAGTGATTACATCAAAGAGCAAGAAAAGTTGGTGTGGATGCTTAAAGCGTATTTAAACTAAGATAGCTTGCCCCTACGCGGGTTTTCCGAGTAGGGGCTAGTTTACCTCGCGAGCTTTTACCACGTTGTTATCGAGCTAAAGCTCCGACCTACAAGCTGGGCCAACTCCTACCTAGGTTTCCTCTGGTAGGAGCGAGTTCACCTCGCGAGCTTTTATAACGTTGTTATCAAGCCAAAGCAGGGATGTACGAGTCGAGCTAAAGCTACGACCTACAAGCAGAGCCAGATCCTACCTTGGTTCTCCCTTGGTAGGAGCGAGTTCACCTCGCGAGCTTATATAACGTTGTTATCAAGCCAAAGCTGGGATGTGCGAGTCGAGCTAAAGCTCCGACCTACCATCCAACAAGCTGATAAAGAATGCCATTTCTAGCGCTCTTTCATGCAGGCTTTTAAACCTGCCTGACGCCCCACCGTGACCCGCTTCCAAGTCGGTTTTAAAAATCAGTACGTTATCATCCGTTTTATATTCTCTAAGCTTAGCAACCCACTTCATGGGCTCCCAATACTGCACTTGCGAGTCATGCAGACCTGTGGTCACAAGAATATTTGGATAGGCTTTGGCTTCAATATTGTCATACGGTGAATATGCTAAAATAGTCTGGTAGTCCGCTTCATTATTCGGATTACCCCATTCATCATACTCGTTGGTGGTCAATGGGATTGACTCATCCAACATGGTAGTTAACACATCCAAGAAAGGCACATGGCAGCCTAACCCTAAATACAGCTCTGGAGCTTGGTTTGCAATTGCACCCATTAACAGGCCGCCTGCACTTCCACCTGATGCAAACACTTTGTCTTTATGGCCGTAGCCCTGTTCAACTAGGGCTTTGGTAACATCAATAAAGTCGTTGAAGGTATTTTGCTTATGGGCTTTTTTGCCGTGCTCATACCATTCACGGCCAAGCATCTCAGAACCCCGAATATGCGCAATCGCGTATACAAATCCTCTATCTAACAGGCTTAGAATTTGACTAGAGAAGTTAGGATCGATAGTAATACCATAAGAACCATAACCATACTGCAATAATGGATTGCTACCGTCTTGGTTAAACTTATCTTTGCGATACACCAAAGATACAGGGACTTTAACGCCATCTCTTGCGGTAATATGCAAACGTTCAGAGTGATAATATTCTGGCTTAAAATCGCCTAACACCTGCTGCTGCTTTTTAAGCGTTTTCTTACCTGTAGTTAAATCACAATCGTACACTGAGCTGGGAGTTGTCATACTCGAGTAGTGAATACGAATATTACTTGAACTTGGCTCAGGGTTATTTCCAACCGTGGCAAAATAACAAGCATCATCAAATCCAAGGTGATAGCTCTGCCCTTGATAATCATGAACCACAAAACGGATCTGCCCTTGTTCACGCTCTGTCAGCACAAAGTGACTATTGAACAGCTCCAAGCCTTCTAATAGTACATGGTCGCGATGGGCAACTAACTCTTCCCACTGCTCAACATCACCAATAGTTGCCGCTGTTGCACGCATTAAACGGAAGTTTTTAGCATTCTTATTACTCAGGATGTAAAAGAACTCTCCCATTTTTTCAAGACCATATTCATGGCCAATTTCTCTTGGAATAAGGGTGCTAAACTCACCGCAAGGATCATTTGCATCCAGTATTAACTGATCGCTCGTTTCCGTCGCTGCAAGATAGATATAAATAGCGCTTTCGTCACGACTTTTACCCAATCCCATATAAAATTGGCGATCTTGCTCTTCAAACACCAAAATATCATCGCTTTGTGGCGTTCCCAACACATGGCGATACACTTGGAAGCCGAGCAACGTTTGCTCGTCTTTTTTGACATAAAATACGGTTTTATTGTCGTTCGCCCAAATTACCTGACCTTCCGTGTTATACAGCACGTCTTGTAGTAATGTATTGGTGTTTAAATCAAGAAACTTGATGGTGTAAATTCGACGCCCATCGGTATCTTCACTATAGGCAAGCAATTGCTCATCTGGGCTTACGGTAATATCACCGATGTCGTAAAACTCGTTGCCAGCGGCTAACTGATTAATGTCTAACAGTAGCTTTTTATCCGTCAAATCTTCTTGTGATGCGCGATAATACTTAGCATATTCATCATCACCACTCACTTCACTTACATACCAATAGTTGCCATCTTTTGCAGGCACCGAGCTATCGTCTTTTACAATACGACCTTTCATTTCTTCAAACAGCTGGGTTTGCAGCGCTTGGTGAGGCGCCATTTGCGCTTCACAGTAATCATTCTCTGCTTTTAGATGTGCCAATACGTCGGCATTTTTACGCTCGTCATCACGCATCCAGTAGTAGTTATCGATACGCTCATGATTATGATGCAGCAAGGATTTCGGCTGCTTTCTGGCTAGCGGTTGAGTTTTTTCCATCACCAAGTAGTCATCCTAAATTCGTTATTTTTCACCAGTGTATCATGATTCAAGTGCCACACCAGCGCGCAAAGAAAAAGGCCGAACATGATTGCGCGACCTTTGCATTGTTTAGTGTAAACGGGAGTTTCTAGGCTTCCGCTTCCTCTAATTGATTATCGTCAGACTTAGGCTTGCGTCTGATCTTCGCTTTTAAGCGTGAACCTGCCCCCTGCACATCGGTTAAGATAATGTATAGGGCTGGCACTAACACAAGCGTGATAAGCGTTGCGAATAACACGGCAAATCCAAGTGATACCGCCATCGGAATAACAAACCTTGCTTGTAGGCTTGTTTCAAAGATGATTGGCATGACACCAGCAAACGTCGTAATAGAGGTTAGCGTGATTGCCCTAAAGCGTGCACAGCCCGCTTCAATAACCGCCTCTTTAAGCTTAACGCCTTCGGCACGTGCTTGGTTGATATAGTCCGTCATTACCAAGGAGTCATTAATCACAACACCTGCTGCGGCTACTAACCCGAACATAGACATAGTACTCATATCTAAGCCAAACACTAAGTGACCCCATAGCGCACCGACTAAGCTAAATGGGATTACTGACATCACGATAAGCGGTTGCGCATAGCTCTTGAGCGGTACAGCCAATAAGATATAAACCATCAACATACCAGCTGCAAAGAATAAGATCTGCTCACTGGTTTGTGCTTGGCGCTCTTCCACACTACCACCCAGCTTAGTTTTTACGCCTGGGAACTGCTTAAGTAGTTCTGGTAAGATATTTTCTTCAATATTCTTAACCACCACATCAGGTTCAATCAGCTCTTCATCGATGCTACCGTATACGTATACCGTTCTAAAGCCATCTTCACGACGAATATAATTGATACCCGGTTTCTCGGTAAACTCTACGACGTCGCCTAGCATCACTTCTTTGCCTTTTGGCGTAGTGATGATAGTACGCTTAAGTGAAGCCAAGGCTTTACGATCTAGTTCAGGATAACGCACCATCACTTTGATCTCTTCACCATCACGAATAACCCGCTGCGCTTCACCACCGTAGAAGCTATTACCAACCTGAATAGCAACATCAGCCAGTTGCAAACCTAGCTCATACGCCACTGGTTTGAGCGCAATCTGCATTTCTTTACTCGCAGGGTCAATACTCGAGCTGATATCAAATAACCCAGGTTGCTGTTGAAGCATAGAAATAAGCTGTCTGCCCGCCGCATTCAGAGTCTCGATATCTGAGCCTAATAAGCGATAGCCAAACTCGCCTTCACCGCCGCCCTCATTGCCAACACTGTCATACACAATGATTGACTTCACCGCAGTGATCTCTGGCATTGCTTCACGCCAACGACGCGCAAGTTCAAAAGCGGTAAACGGTCTTAAATCTTCATCAACAAGCGTTGATAATACCAAGCCCTTCGTGCGACTTTCGTTCCAAGAATATATATCCTTAATCATGCCTTGACCGAATTCTTGCATAATGTTTTTATCAACATGGTGCATCATTAACTCGATCGACTGCATTGCCGCAATGGTTTGCTCATCCGAAACATTATCGTTCATAGTAACTTCAATTCTCGGATAGTCCTCTGGCACCTTGGGGAAAGGAATAAAACGTACAAGATTAGAGGTCACCAAACTTAAGCTAAATATCAACATTGCTACAAAGCTTAAAAACACCGTCCATCGCCATTCGACACAGCGCTGAATAAAGCGTCTGTATGGTCCATTAACAAAGGCGAAGAACTTCTTGTTAAATGCAGCTCGACGACTGTTTGGGCGCAGTGGTTTAATCTTAGTGTGGGCAATATGCGCTGGTAAAATCCATTTTGATTCAATCAAACTAAACACCAGACATAAGATGATAACGCCCGAAATTGACTTAAAGAATGCGCTCTCTGGACCTGATGAGAACAACATAGGTGCAAACACCGCAATGGTTGTTAATACACCAAAGGTTGCTGGCGTTGCAACACGCTTAGCGCCGATCACTACATTTTTAACACTGTGACCTTTACGTTCAATTTCGGAGTAAGCGGCTTCCCCTATGACAATGGCATCGTCTACCACGATCCCAAGCACCATGATAAAGGCGAACAGCGATACAATATTAATGCTGATTCCAAGTGCGGGCATAAACAAGAACGCGCCAAGGAAACAAACAGGCAGACCAATCATTACCCAAAGCGCGAGTTTAAAACGCAGGAAAATAGTTAGCATGATGGCAACCAGTAACGCACCTTGGATCATATTGCTCTTCATCATTTCGAGTCGAGCATTTAGGTAGTACGTCATATCAACGATTGGTTCTAATCTTAAGCCTGCTGGTAATTCAGCATTTTTCTTTTCGATATACTGATGTACCGCCTGAGCGATAGGGATCATGTTTTGGTCTTTGGTCGCTTTAACCGCTAAAAATACCGCATTTTCACCGTTCAAACGAAAATAGTATTCACCTTCAGTTAGGCCATCTTTGATTTCTGCAATGTCTTGAAGGTAAATTTTCGCGCCGTTATCGCCGACCTTAACAGGGATGTTTCTAAACTCATTACCGCGGTACATTTGGTTTTCAACACGCACGGCAATAATGCCTGATTCCGTCCTTATCTGACCTGCTGAAATGTTGGTCGAATAACGTCTAATTGCATTGCTCACATCATTAATGGTTAGGTTGTAACGTCGCAGAGCATCTGGATCTACTTCAATACCAATCTCGTAGTCAGGGGTGGAGCGGTCAACCAGTGATATCACCGGAATTTCTAGTAACTCATCCTCAATTTCTTTAGCAATTGGCTTGAGCGCATTCAACGGTAGATTACCTGCAAGCGCAATGTTCACTACGTCTTGACGAAACTCTATAAGCTGAACCTGCACAGGCTCCATGGACGCTGGGAAGGTCGCGATACTATTCACACGCGAGCGAATTTTATCTTCGACTTCCGTTAAGTCTTCATCTTTATAGATTTCAAGTTGCGCACTACCGCTGCCTCTAGCGGCACGGTAAACCCCTTTTTTGATTTCTGTAACGTCTTTTAATGCTTCTTCAATTTTGATCAAGATCCCCTCTTCAATTTCTTGAGGAGACGCGCCAGGATATACGGCTGACACCGTCACATAATTGATCTCAAAGTTTGGAAACATTTGTCTTTGGATAGTCATATAACTGATAAAACCCATTATCAGTATGAAGACCATCAACAAGTTCGCTGCTACCGTATTATTCGCAAAATAGGCGATAATACCGCGCTGCGATGTTTTTTCTATATCACTCATGGTCGCTCCTTGCTGTTACAGCTTTTCCGGCTGACTACTTGGCTTTGATGACGAGTCCGTGCCAGCAACTTTAACTTCCATGCCTTTTTGTGGGTATTCTGGTGGCGTCATGACCACTTTATCGCGACTTGTGATGCCATCACCAATTAGGAAGAACTCCCCCTCTTCGCGGATAACTTGCACTTTACGTGGCTCAAGCTGGTTATCTTGATTAAGCAACCAAACCGACTGATTATTCACGATATCTTGAGGTAGGCGGTAGATTTGTTTTAACGTTTTACCCGCAAAGCTAACTTGTACATACGTACCATATTTTATCGCTGGCTGACGCGTTGTGAGACCGTACGGGTCGTTAATACGTACCACTAGGTTGTTCATGCGAGTTTGTTGGTCAACAGTACCTAGGTCTCTATCAATTACCGCTTCACGAGTAAAAGCATTCACGCCACGCTGATAAACCGTGGCAGCAAGCCCTGACACTCGCTCAGGTAGAAAAACAGAATCAAAACCCGCGATAGGAATAATGACTTCTGCAGTTTCGATGTTATTGACAGTACCGACAGAGCTACCCATGGAAACGAACTGGCCAAGACCAACGTCTTTTTTCACTACCAACGCATTGTAAGGTGCAATCACTTCACAGTTTTCTAGATCTCGTTTTGCACGCTGTAATGCGGCTTTTGCAGATTTTACTGAGGCTTTGGCACTCATGACTTGCGGTTTACGCAAAAATAGGTCGGTGTGCTTTTTATTTGGAAACCTTCTTGCTTCATCAGCAGCAACGTCAGCTTGAGCTTGCTCTTCAATAAGCTGCGCTTCAGCCCTTGCAAGTTCAGCTTCCGCTTGGAGCAATGCAGCTTCGTAGTTATCTTGCTCAATGCGAAGCAGCACCTCGCCTTTTTGTACCAGCCCACCTTCGACAAAGTTAGGGTGCCAGTATTCAACCTCGCCCGAGACCTGAATAGAAAGCTGCGTGCTCTCTAGCGGTTTTACTTCGCCATAACTTTGGATCACCACTTGGTGATCTTGCGCAGTGATTGTTTCAACTTCAACAACAGGGCGAGAATCGACTTCCTGCTTCTCTGGTTCACTTTTAGCCACTGCATTGATGACCTTAAATCCAACAACACCCACTATAAGCACGGTAAAGGGTAGAATCCATTTTAGAATTTTAGCTTGCATGACAATACCTATTGATAATTTTCTGACCGTATAGTAGCAAGTTTATTGCGTTCTCGGATGTGACATTTGTAAGAATCTGTTACACCTGTAGAACATCTATTTATAGTCACGCTAAAGCATCAAAAATTATTAAGTAATTTCAAACAATTAAACATTTACGAGATTGATATATAAAGACCTTTTCAAGTATGGCTTTTGCAAGATACATAACAACTTCTTTGATTTTTTGTCACAATCATCGCCTAGATCTGCTTTGCTACATGATGAAACTCAAGCGCTAAAATAAAACTCCCTATTAATACGACGGCCAGCAATAAATAGATCCCAAGCTGCCCACTCAAAATGCCAAATATACTCGCTATCACTAGAGAGAAGCACACGGCAATAACAACAGCCACCGCGATAAGAGATACTCGGTTTTGGCATTGCTCTATCAAAATATCAATAGTCTTAGCGCCGACTAGACGTTTGATATTAAAAATTGGCGCACTCAATATCGCAAGATAACCGAGCAAACCATACATACCTGCAACTACTTGTATTAACATCATCAGTGCGATCACCAGCCCTGCTAAAAAGCTCAGCATGGCTGTTTTATTGAGTTGCTGCATCCGCAACTTGATATCAACGAGCTTTAAGATCGATTGGCTTGGGTTTTGCTGTTTGTACAAAGCAGTAATCGTATGCAAGTCTAATTTCTCCCCCGCTTTGGCTCGCACCAAAATATTTCCACTAATAAAATTAAAAGGTAGATAAGCCAAGGCTTGTGCTTGGGAGGTATGGCTGAAGGTATTTTCAACAATGCCCACAAGGGTAATAGGGCGCTGGTTTTTGTCGTAGATGGTCATGCCGATATCTGCCGCAGTCACGCCAAGGCGCTGTGCTAAAAGCTGATTGAGCACCACTTTTTTTCCCGAACTATTGATAGCTAAGTCATCCTCAGAGAATCCGCCACCAGCAATAAATCTTTGGCCTGAAGTGCTAAAGTAACTTGGCCCACTGAGCTGTAAATAAGCGACGACTGAGTCGCTGCCATCATCAACTAGGCTCAGCGACTCCAGAAATACAAACTCATGAGGTAATACGCCAGCCAGAGCAGCACTCTCGACACTTGGGTGTTGTCTAAGCGCCGACAAATTTATCATCGCTTGATTATATCTTGCTTGAATAGCATCTGAGCTGCGTTCGTAGTTACTTTGCTGTAACTCAACAAAATAAAGGTTATTTGAGTTAAAACCACTTGATGTATTTAGCTGCCCACCAAAGTAACTCAATAGCCAAAATGCAAAGCTCATTGTGACTATACCCACACCAATTTGCAATCCGAGTAAGGCTTGACTCATTGACTTAGGTAATTGTTTGACCTGTCCTTTTCCTGCGCCACTTAATTGACTACGAATATCCTTAAATGACACCTGAGACATTGCAAGTTTTACAAACACCAGTGCACAGAGTTGAGCAAAGACAACCACCAACAAGAAGCTCCACCAAGGCAACGTTAGCCAAACTACGTGTGCTAAAGCCTCCTTTGCCCAAAACTGCATTAGCCAAACGCCAGCTTTCGCTATCCCTATGGCAAACAATGACGCAAATAAAAAAATTAAGGCGATATAACACCACTGCTCTAGTTGCAGATTGCCGCGCTTAGCACCGAGTACAATCGCCAGCGCCAGCTGGTTTTGTTTGGATTTAAAATCTAACAAGTAGAGTGAAAATGCATTCACTAAGGTAATGATAAGTAGCCCAACGCCTGCAAATGCTAACCATTGCGTCGTTGTTCTTAGCTGCCCTTTTAGTTTATCTGCAAGTGGTAACAACGAAAATTTGAGCGTCGCACGACCAGATATCGCTTGTTCTAACTGAGCTTGCTCAAATGCAGCTTGAAACTGTGTTTGTAAAAGCGTTAATTGCGCCTTTACATTGCCTTGCTTTATACGACCTACAAGAAATAAGTCGCTTCTTACCGCCAAATGATCCATACCCGTAATACTGTCACCCATCATAAGGGCGAATGGCAAAAATACCTCACTCATCCGGTTAGATTGATATAATTGCGGTTCGGACTCGTCGCACGCGGCCACTCCCACCACGGTATAACGACGCTCATCAAGTTGAACGCTCTGTTCTATCATGTTTTCATCAGGAAAATGTTGCTGCACAAAGCACTCTGTCACAACAATTTCATTAGGTGCTGTACCAAGAACATCACTTTGGGAAAACCACCGCCCTTCCTTTAAAGTAATATCAAAGAGTGAAAAGAAATCATCACTGACATAAGTTGTCTCGACCCTTGGCTCAACCACTGAGCCACGCAATAAGCTATGGCTATAAAATACCGCGGAGGCTTTATCAAACAACTGTTTGTCTTGAGCTAACTGCCAAGCAACGGGTGTGGAAATCGCATTTTCCATGATCGTCTTGTCATGTTCATCTAACATATCACCCTGTAGCCAAAAGAGTTTATCGCTTTGCGGATAAGGTAGCGGCTGATAAGCCTGCCATGATAAGCCAATACTCATTAGCATCGCGGCGAAAGCGCTGCCCAATAACGCAACTAACATCAGATTTTGTCGAAGACTATGCCAAAGCCGCCCCAATAACGTACGCCATAATGTCATACTTATCACTTCTCTAACTCAGAAGGATTGATCAACGCATTGAGTGGTCTGCGCAGTATTTGTTGCAGTGAAAAGTATAAACACACACTCGACACCAACACTATCCCCGCAGCCGCAACCGAAAACTCTGCCACATTAAATGTTTGCTGAAAGTACGGCGATAATAATAAACAGCCCATCAGGGCGATAATTAACGCGATACCTATGTGCTTAAAGTGGGTGATAAGATCCTCTTGAGTTAGATCGCTGTGTTTGGCACCCATAACCATCTTTGTACCATAATGGACAACTTTAAGTGACTGGCTATATCGGAACACGCCGATTAAACCAACAACAACCAGCAGCAACGCCAGTGCAAGTATAAATAGTGCCCCGTAGGTGACCAAAGTATCAGTCAACAGGTATTGCTCACGCTGCGCTGCAAGTGATTTAAAACTAAAGATTTTCAATGCAGGATGAACCTGAGCTAGCAGCTCGGCGAAATGGGATTTAGTAACCGGCTGCTGAGTCTTTATTAACGCTGTCCTATTGCCTTGTACTGCTCGATAAACATAGGGTAATACGGGCTCACCCGGCACAGCTAAATCGGCCACAACACCAATAACTTCAAATGCCGCATCTTCGTCTGTAATGTCAAAACTCAAGCGTTTGCCTAGCGCCTTTTCCTCTCCACCTAGCTGCTCAGCAAAAGTTTTATTGATAATTAGCTGCTGATCGCCTCGACGCACTGCTTCACTATCGAAAAACTGCCCTTGTAGTAATGGCAAAGAGAAAAATTCGAGATAGCTACTATCCACTACTCGACCAACAGGGTGCACTCGTTTGAGCGTCTCAACCTCTTGCAATGACCAAGTGTCAACACTCTGTCCAATAGGTGAGCGACTTCGACTTACCGCAATTACTTCTGCAGTATTTGCTAAAACCTCACTGGCTTGACGCATTATCTCTTCGTACTCGTCTCTCGGCATTGTATCAGGAGCATAAAGCGTGACTTCGTATTTATTCTTGAGATCTACTGCATAAGCATTGTTGAGATGAGATATGGCAGAAACACCAACATTAAAGCAAAAGAATATCAAGATAATAGAGATACTTAACTGACTCACTGCCATGATCCGTTGCACTCGCGAACTCATAACAACAGCTGTGCCCTTGCCACTTTGTTTTAGCATTTGCGTTAAGTGACGAAAGCGTATTGCTGACATTCCACCTAGCAACAATAACCAGCTCGCCAATAAAGCGACCAGTGCTAATGCGAGCACACTTTGCCAAGTTAATGCTATCAGCTGCGCTTGCGGCAACAGTCCAACGAGTTCTGTCTGTAGCCATTGGCAAATAACATAAGACGCGCCAATTGCAACCACGAGTGATACTGAGCAAAGTGCTAGCAATGGTAACCATTGCATCAGCGCAATATCTCTTATTTTTGCTCCCACCACCGCTTGAATTGCCAACCTGCGCTGGATCTGGCTGAGCCTTGCAAGATATAAATTACTAATATTTAATAGCGCTATACCAAGTAAGCCAAGCGATACCACAAACACCCCAAACAACAATAAGGGGGATTTACCGAGTATAATTGATTTTAACGGCACCGCGCGAATGCCAATATGCCATTTCGCAAAGTACTCACTGTCGCTCACTTTGCTGCGCCAAAGTGTGTTCATTTCGTTGGAAAGTGAGAGGCTAACTTGTGCATGCTTCACACCTGTAGCCAGTTTACCCACCATCAAATTAACCGCGTAGCGGTTCCACCAGTACGGCTTTGCTTCCTCTAAAGTTAGGTTATATTGCCAAGGTAGCCAAACCGCAGTGTTGTGTGTGAGCTTTTTTAAGTTGGGCTCATAAAATTGCTCTGCTGCGACACCGACAATTGTAAACTCTCGCTCATCCAGACGCAGCGTTTTATTTAAAATATCGGGGTCACCATTGAAGTGACTTTGCCAAGCTTGATAGCTAAGCACAGCGACAGGGCTGCTCTCATTTACGGGTTCAGTAACAACCCGGCCCATCGCAAGCGGCATATCAAAAATACTAAACCACTCGGGCGAGACATAAGCCGATTCAACCTGTGGTGCATCGGCATCCGAAGTTAGCAATTGCTCAGCATAATGCACCATAGCCAACTGCTCCATTGTCACAGGTTTATGCTCGTATAAATGCATTAATGATGGGTAGTTAAAGGCTTCGCTGCTCTCGTTGCCATTTTCATCAAACATTGGGTATTCAAGCTTTACAATACGTTCTGCGTTTGAATACGGCAAAGGTGAGAAATACAAGCTATGTAACATCCCCATTGCGACAAGCATCACAACGAATACGCAGCTCAGCGTAGTCACAACACTAACATGATAGATATTTACTCGGCCTAAGTTGAACACTTGCATGACACCCTCTCTATGCGCGTAAACTAACAGGTGGAGCAGAAGCGACGGTACCTAACAGCTCGCCATCAAACAACTTCACCTGCCTTGGAGCCATATCGGCATAACGAGGATCGTGCGTCACCATACAAACGGTAGTGCCTTGCTGATGCAATTCAGCAATCAATTGCATTACCTGATCGCCACTTTTCGAATCTAAGTTACCAGTTGGTTCATCTACCAGTAAAATGCTTGGATCGGTCACCAAAGCACGAGCAATGGCGACACGTTGCTGCTGCCCGCCTGATAACTGATTAGGCTTGTGTTGAACGCGATGCGACAGCCCAACCTTTTGTAAACAAGACTCGACTCGCAGCTTTACTTCTGCCTTACTCAACTTCTCAGGACGGTACTTTAGGGGTAAAGCGACATTATCGAATACCGAAATTTCATCAATGAGATTAAAAGCCTGAAAGACAAACCCAATGTGTTCATTACGAAGCTCAGCAGCTTGATCAAGCGTCAGCGTTGTCACATCATGAGCACCAATCGTATAACTACCACTTGTTGCTTGGTCAATTAAACCAATGATGGATAATAAAGTAGATTTACCACAACCAGAGGGACCAGAGATCGAAATAAAATCGCCTTTTGCTATTTCCAGTGAAATATTTCTCAGTGCATGTGTTTGTAGCTCTTCGGTTTCGAACACTTTATTAATATTTTTAAGCACTATCATTTTGATATTCCTACTTTAATAAGATTGTCTCATCTAGACTAGCAAGATAGGCTAGATCAGAAATGATTAATCGTCTCCCGGCTTCAACGCCAGAATTTATAACAATATATTTCCCAGTTGAAGCACCAAAGGTGATTTCCACTGGCTTTGCGGTTTCATCACTAGTCAGCGCAAAGAAAGTCTGTGTTTGATTGTCTTTAGCATTGGCGGGACGCTGAACATAAGTGGCATTGGTAAGGTGCTTAATGGCAATACTGGCGGAGATACTCAGCTGCGAGCGTGCCTGCTTTGGTAGTGTATTTGGTAAACTCACCTCAACTTCCACACTATTGTTTGTCACCACAGGGTCAACTCGGAGTACTTTACCTTTTATGATATTGGCCTGCATCTTCACCATAACGTCTTGGCCTGTTTCAACCCAACGCACTTGGGACTGCGGCACAGATAATACCGCCATCAACGACTGGTTAGAGCCGATTAATGCCATCTCATCGCCAATATTAAGTTGCTGCCCAAGCGCTAAAGGCATGCGCTCAAGGATCCCTGAAGTACTAGCCCTAACCTCTAATTGTTGCTGCTTTTCTAGTAAGTTATTGAGTTCTTGCTCACGAATATTAATTTCCTCGTTGGCAAGAGTAAGGGCCGAACCATGCAGTGCTTGCAACTGTTCAGTTTGCTGCTCTAGTAGAGTTATTTCATGTTGCAAGGTACTCAAGCTGGTTTCAGTTTGGGCAAAATTCAGTGCGGAAATAATGCCTTGTTGTGCGAGATTTTGTTCCGCGCGGTGACGCAATACTAAGGTTTTAAGCGCACCTTGTTTTTGCATCAGCTGTGTTCGCTCATTTAGCAGCTCTCTTTGCTGAGTCAGTAACAGTTGCTCTTTTATGGCCCGCGACTGTCGCAAAGCTTGTTTGGCTTGCTGAACTTGTAACGTAAGATCTGGGCTCACAAGCTCGGCGATCACGTCGCCTTTATGCACAATTGCACCCGCTTTATGGTGAATAGTTTTAACGATAGCCGCGCTTTGCGCGTTTAATAAAAACTGCTCGGCACTACGTAATTCCCCAAAGCTATCCACTGACAAAGTAAGCGGCCCTTGTTTCACCTCTGCTACCAGTATCTCTGTGCGCATCACACTAGTATGAGATGTCCATTGTTGCCACAGCAGATAAAAAACTATCACCACCATTAAACAGGCAACCACAATATAATGTGTGGTCTTTTTTGGCTTCGCTGGTTTGACTAGATCCATTTCCCCTCCTCACTGACCAAACATTAATAGCGAGATTAATGCCAACTTTAAATAACTTTAATTTTCAATTACTTAATGGATTTTAAGTTGAAAGATCTAGCTTATATTTCGAAATCGGAATACCCACTCCGGGATCGGAGAGTAACTGCGGTGAGTACAACTTATCTGTTGTTACACTCGTTTTGCCTTGAGCTTCTGACAGGTTCAGTTGTTTTGGGTACACCGAGTCAACATCATGAAAAAAATGGTATTAGGTGTTGCCCTCGCACCCACTACAAGCTTTGCTAAACAGAACAAAGAAGAAGAAAAAACCATCGCCAACGTAAGCGATGCCAACATCAGTGAAGCAGTTCTCGCCAGTATCGAAATAGAAAAGGTCGAAGATGGTAGAATTTTATTCAAAGCGGATAAGCTATTTCTAAGTGGGTCACCACACAAGTGCCTCCTTGAAAGCGTGTGGATGACAAAAAGGCAAGCAAACACGGCGATTTGGCAAAAGCCGCTGCGTTATTCCAGCTGCAGAGTATTTTGGATACAAGCACAGCTTAGGGTGCCGTTCAGGCCACTAAGCCACATAAAGCGTATATCGATCGTCTGCTCACAAAAGCGTTAGAAGCGTAACTCAACAATTCTTGTATGATACGAGTGAAATGAATGAAAACTTTAAGGGCTAGTAATTTGCTAGCCCTTATTTTGTCTGTCTATATCGCTAAGCTAAAGCAGGTTTAGAACGATAGTACTGAATACAACCTAACTGTGCGGCATTAGTCAGTAAAATCATCACAAACATCAGCACATGAGCTACGCTAACATGGCCAAGACTTAGCTCCGCAGCCAACCCAATTCCTCCCGCTAAAAACTGTAGCGAGAAATATCTTGCGCTTAAGTTAGAAACATCACCGCTTTTAATCGTTTTATAGGTTTGTGGCATCACTCGAATTGAACTCATCACTAGTCCTAAGTAAGTTAACGCATTTAGCAACGCAGCAGCTTCGATGTCCTTAACCAATAAAAGCACAAGTGGAAGCGTCGACAAACCAAGCAAGAGTGCTAATTGATTGCGTTGCTTCGAGCTTGCGTTGTACCGAATAAAATAATATAAAATAAGTGCGCTTAAAGAACCGGTAATCGCGAAAGGCAGCACCATGAAAAAGCGTTCAAAGAAAATGTTATAGGCAATAAAATAAGAGCTTTGTGCAACACCAAAACTCATCATTAACAGTGAGACACCTGATACACTGCGATTTTTACGGATCTTCCTAATCAAAGGAACAAAGCTTAAAACCAAAACGAAAGAAGAAACGATCGGTAAATATTCGCTCAATGCCAACTCCAAATGTCTAAATTGTTGCTAAGTTAAGGTGCTGTAAACCCCTTAAAGATACATTGTAAAATAATGATTTTTAAGGTTTTTATTTTTGAAGGCGCGCATTTTAAGAGCTAAACATAAAAATACAACATAACCTATAGAATCTATTTTCCACCTCTTGGCAATGCTCAAATACAACCGTATAAAAATAAGTACACTTGAAACGCGGCAGCATGGGACGTCCCGCTCCCAGCCGATATGGCATTAATTAAGTAAAATCTATGTTAAAACAATATAAATAAAACTTTACAAAAAGCATTATTGTTTCTATTTTGGTGTGTGGATGTTCAAAAAACATACTCAAATTAGCTGTGCTCTACAGTGCACCGAAACCTGAGTATTGAGCGACGCCCAACTTATTTATTTCAAGTTGGAAAACCACACACTCAAAAGGAATAACAATGAAACGACACATTCTTGTCACAGCATTAGGTTTAGCATCTGGTATCGCGATGGCACAAGCGCCATTAACTGAAGCTCAGATGATGGAATATACCAGCAAAGCTAGCAAAGCAATGATTGGTAAAAGGTATGACCTCAACCTTCCACTTATTACTCAAAATAGTGCTACAAGCACTTCAACGTCTACGCAAACTATTGTGCAAACGGTTTCACACCCAGGTGCAAGCTACATCAAACTACATTTTAAAAACCTCAATCTTGCAGGCGGCGGTAAACTCGTAGTTCGCTCAGAAGACAGTGGTGAGCGCTATGAATATACCCAAGCAAATCTAAGCGCTGCAACAGTTGATCCAAATCTCGGTGATGACGGCGTTAAACAATTTTCTGCTATGTCAGTCTCTGCTGATAAAGTTATCATTGAATATACCCCGGGTCAGGGTAATCTAGGCAAAACGCCTGAAATCGATTTTTACTATCATGGTACTGAAGGGCAAGCAACTGTTGAGAGCTTGACCGATGTTACCCCCATGTCGACCTGTGGCGCAATGGAGCGTAAAGACGTGCAGTGCTGGGCACAATCACACCCGGTCGAATTCGAGCGTTCACGTCCTGTCGCCAGACTACTTATGAACGGCAGTGGTTTATGTACGGGTTGGCGTGTAGGCGCGGATAACCGCATGTTTACCAATAATCACTGCGTAGGATCGGCATCGGAGCTGGCGAATACCGAGGTATGGTTTAACTATCAAAGTACGAGCTGTAACGGTAGCCAGCGCGAGACTGTGGTAAAGGTCACAGGTAAAGACTTCCTTAAAACAGATTACACACTAGATTATACGCTGTTTACTATCAATGATTTCGCTAAGGCCCAGCCGTTTGGTTACTTTGGTTTAGATGTGCGAAACCCATCACAGGGCGAGCGTATTTACATCCCTCAGCATGGTTCAGGTAACCCTAAAGAGCTGTCGATTGAGTCTGATCAAGACACCAATGGACTATGCTCTGTTAACCAAGCAACAGCGAATGGTCGAGGTACAGGCACAGATATAGGCTATTACTGCGACACCATTGGTGGCTCTTCAGGTTCACCAGTACTTGCAGCCTCAACTAATAATGTTGTTGCGCTACACCATTTAGGTGGCTGTACCAATAAAGGCGCTAAAATCAGCTTAATTTGGCCTCAGGTTTCTAGTCACTTTGGTGGCCAAATTCCCGTTGGGGATAACGGCACTACCGATCCATTGCCCGTTGCGTTATTTACTTACAGCTGTAATGACTTAAGCTGCAGCTTCGATGGTTCAGGCTCTAGCTCACCAAATGGCTCTATTACACAACACAGCTGGCAGTTTGGTGACGGCGCATCCGCTTCAGGCGCGCAAACTTCACATAGCTTCACAAACTCTGGCAGCTATACCGTAGAACTCACCGTCACAGATAGTAATGGTGATACGGCATCCACAACACAGCAAGTTGCCGTGACGCTACCAGGTGAAGAGCAAAAGCTTATCAAGGGAGTTGCCAAAACGGGACTTGCGGGTGCTAGAGGCAGTGAAACCTTCTTCTATTATGATGCCCCTGCAGGCGTGAATACAGTGACATTTAACACTAGCGGTGGCACTGGTGATGCTGATATGTACGTACTAAAAGGTGCAGAGCCCACCACCAGTAATTGGACTTGCCGCCCTTACCGTTATGGTAACAACGAATCTTGTTCCCTAAATGAAGGAGCTGGTCGTTATTGGGTGATGATCCGCGGATACAATGCGTACTCAGGCTTACAAATTATAGCGAACCATAATTAATCTCAGCGCTGCATTACACACCAAATAATATGCGGGGCTAGCCCCCGCTTTTATTTGATAGCAGTCCGCAGCGCTCACCTACAACTCATACCAAACACTAAACCAAACACGGTTTTCATTCGTCAAATTATGCCCCTCTACGCGGCCCACTCCAGCACTAAACTGTAGATCGGTTAATCCTGCAGGAGCAAAATCAGTGGCCTTGCCTAATATCACTCGAGACAAAGGTAAGCGCATCTTAATACCGTAATTTTGTCCAATCACTTCTCCATCTAACTGATGCTGCTTATAAAATAACTTAGGTTTTCCCTGCTGCCATGAAGTTGCAAATTCATAGCCTAAATAGCGGCTTCCCGTTGCAAATAGATGTGGCAACATAGGTTCGCTAACGGTGTGTAAACCATTACTAATACTAGTGCTGGTAAGCGCTCCACCACCCACAGCTAGTGGCAATTCGCTGCTGTAGCGGCTATCGACCGATGCATAGAATGGAATTTGCCATGCTTTAGCAAACAGGCTCACCTGGTAATCAAATCCATCTAATTCACCTAACCACTGAGCTGCAGAGGTTTGCAGTACTACACCATGCTGCTGCGTATCCCATAATGTACGAGCGTTAAAGCCATAACGCCCACCGCTCCATGTTTTTTCACTATGTTGCACACGAATAACACCCAATTCGGGAGCAAGGTAATTCAATGCGTCACCAAAACGATAGCTAGATGACAAGGAAAATTGCTTAAAACTACTTTCATTCGAGGTATTTGTTTGTGGCGAGTGAGGCTGCTTATCCGCTTCTAGCTCTTGATATCCAGCATCAAACGTCGTTTTCCAGTTTTCATGACGATATTCAAGTTGGGCAAATGCGCCCATCAACGCGCCATTATTGATACTTTTCTCGGCTCCAAACTGCCAAGCAAGTCGGCGCAGCACATCCTGCCCTTTTAATGCCACGCCCAAACTATCAAAAGAGGCGCTATTAAATGCGCCAGATAAGGCAACAGAATAAGACTGTTCGAACACAGAATAATCAGAACTGGGCTGCGCGGTTTGATCTATCTTAGCCACAGGTAATTGGTGGGGGTGCAGCTCTTTTCGCTCCGCCTCATCCACTTGCTCTAGCACGCTTACGGTGCGCCAAGCCGGAGCAATTATTTTGTTAACCTTAACACCCTCAGGGGTCGCATAGCTCACCAGTATCTGCTGTGAATAAGTAATAATTTGCTCAAGCGGTTTAGCACTCGCAGGTAAGGTCTCAAGTATTCTACTCGTCACATCATAACGCATTACCGCTAAGTGGCCTGCAACTCCAGAAATAAAGTACAGCTTGTCATCATCATGAGACCAAGTTAACCCCGAAAGGTATTGATGTGACTTGGGTAAATAAACAATTTTAGTTGTATCGTGGCTAAGATCTTTAACAACAAGTTGCCAGCGTTTGTTAGGTGCAACATGTACATAGGCTAATGTCGCGTTTTCCTTAGAGAGCACTGGAAAGTCATAGACATCCCCAAGCTTACTTGTGGTAATTACAGTTTGCTTTCCTGAGTCCAACTCTATGGTCACTAGCTGTGAGTAACCCAAACGAGACACCTCCGCAATAACGGTATTGGCATCAACAATACTAAAGCGACGAATACCCGCGCCTTTGGTTAGTTGCTTAGGTTTTCCAGTACCAACTTTCCATACAAACAAATCATTAATAAAGGTGTCGTCTGCAGTCGGCGTTTTTGCAACGAAGTAAATGTCGTCGGTATTCAGCCACTGGGGGTAATAGATACCAGCAAAATTATGTGCATCAAGCTGTGCAAGTCGCTTTTTTGGAAAGACTTCAGGTGCGATATCCACAATATCTTTAGGATCGGCATTTAGTATTGCTTCATTGCGCTTATTAAATTGCTCTATAACTTCTACATTTTCTTTGTTTTCGTAGATATTGAGTGTGACTTGGCGTTTACGGTTTTGCTCTACCACCAAAAATTGACTGCCATCCGGAGAGAACGCGATATCTCGAGCAGCATACGCGAACCGCTGCCAAAGCTCACTCTGTGTCGGAACCAAGGCTAGCTCTTGCTGCATAGCCTGATAGCTATATTCAACAATAAAGCGACGATATAACTGGCTGGCTGGCGCTCCAAAAGCCCCACTAAATGCGGTTTCAAAACTGCGAGATTCCACCGCCTGCACTCTTGTCCACACGGCATCTAACGTCTGTGCACCATAATTATCCTCAAGCCATGCTAGAAAACGTACACCGACTAAGTACGCCATAGAATTGGAAAGGTAAGACTTGTCGCCATTATCTAAAGCGCTATAGGTCGGTAATGCGCCTTGCTGCGCGTAATAACGCACAATGCTCTCACTGTAGTTATCGTATAAACGTCCTCGTCCCGTTAATCTAGACTCCAGCAAGGTAGCATAGCCTTCGCTGACCCAGCGCGGTAATACCGCATCGAGCAAGTCAGTAATATCGTGCCAATCTCTGAGATGTTGTCGCCATTGATTACGGCTCGGCTGTGATAGATGAACGAGATGAATATATTCGTGCAAAATGAGCAACTGCTGCCAACTGGTGTTATTTGCGATGACGGAATCAGCTTGAGGCGGCGTCGCTTGCAGTGCCATCATTGGTTTATCTGTGCTGGGTAATGCAAAGCCATTGGCCGCATTTTCTGGATCGTAAATAATCACATCAGCACGTTCACTCAAGGCTCTACCTTGTTGTGCCAGCACTTTATCTCGCACCACCTCCAGCTCATTTGCTGCAGAATACGCCCATTGCTGAAGCGGCTGGGGATAATGCACATTAAAGTTTTCGGTTTTGATGGTTTGCCACTTAGCCTGTAAACCAAAGCTAGTAAAAGCAACAAAAATTATCAGTAGCGCTCGCATTACCTTTCCTAAATAAATCCGGTTGCGCTAGCTTAACAAGAGATGTAAAGAAAAAGTGTGCTTTTTAGTAACAATTTCTTGCCTACGTTATACCTTAAAACGTCTATCTTGAGGCAAGCAAGATGTGCGTTGCTCTATATGCACGTAATTTTTCAGTGCTTTTGTGGCTGTGCAAGGGTGATAAACAGGCTAAGTATCGCAAGAGACACTGCAAAGACAAAAAATACCACGGTTGAGCTCAACCCCGCCTGCCATTTTGCCGTGGCGATTAAACCCGCGCTCAATAACACCGCTAGCTTTGCCTTGGTATGCGCATGTGATTTAAATGATTTGGAGTAGGTATACGCCATAAAAATAAAGCCGCTGGCCAACAGATAAGTGACTAACATGGTAGCTCCTTGCCAAGGTTTTGAAGGAGCTTTAATTATATGCTAATGATAATTATTATCAACAAGGAAAAGTAATTTTTATTAATCCTCCTGAGCCCGTGTTGTGACAACTAAGTTGCCCATCATGTAACTCCACAATGGTGCGACTAAAGGTTAAACCTATTCCCTGCCCACCTTCTTTGGTGGAATAGAAAGGAGTAAGCATGTTCTCAAGGTTGGCAAAGCCCGGGCCATTGTCTCGTACGTCAATCACCGCTTGTTGCTGCTGATAATAAGCATGTAGCATCAACTTGGCATTTTCACCACTGGCCTCAATAGCATTTTTAACTAAGTTAATCAGTACTTGCTCTATTAAAGCTTTATCAAGGTTGAGCGTATGCACGGTGCAATTTACTTGGATGTCGGTATCCTCAAATAGCGCAGCAACAGAGGATAGTAACAGCATGATGGAAACCGACTCCCTGTCTAGCCTTGGGGTTTGCGTAACCTTGGCGTATTGGCTCACAAATTGTTGTAAATGCTGGCAACGCTGACCTATTACACTTAGCGCATGCTGCTCTTTTTCGTCCTTCGCTCTTGCCAACAAGGTTTGCGCTAGGGAGCTAACAGGCGTCAAACTATTATGGATCTCATGGCTTATTACTCGGATTAAATGTTGCCAAGCAGCCAGCTCCTTTTTACGTAATGCCTTCGTGATATCGAGTGCAACCAGTAAAGAAAACTGCTTACCCTCTTGAAAGAATTCACTGCTTTGCAGCTGCCACCGAGATTGCTGCGCTGTATCTGCAAAATGCCAGTGATTATCTTGTTGCACAAGCCCAAACTGAGCCGCGCTTATTCCCTTACACTCTAACCAAGGGCGATGATAAAGCGACTCAAATGCACCATTGGCGTAGGCAAGTTTGAGCTTATCGTCAAACATCATAATAGGGGTATTAAGGCTGTCTATTAGCTGATAAATGATAAACTGCTGACTATGATAACGGCGCTTTTGACTGTGCAGCTGTGCACTCAATGCCAGTAAGCGCTGTTCAAATTCAGCCACCACGCCCGCTGTATAATGTGGCTTAATGGTTTGCGTAAAGTCACTTTGTGCAATCGCTTCTAGCTGCCAATTAGCACGCATGGCAATGCGTTTAAGGTGAGACAACAGTATTTTTTGTAACCCGCCCAATAACCCCAACACACTCACCGATACGACGGCAACCCACATCACCTCAAGCTGTAGTTGCAGAAGCAGCAAAGTCAGTACAACCGTACAGCTAATGGTTAACAGCGTACAGTAGGCCCCAAGCCGCCACTCGGCGCTAGCCAGATGTTTTAAGGCCATACTTTTCCAAACGTCGATAAAGAGAAGAAGCCGTGAGCCCAAGTATTTTAGCAGCTTCTGCGACATTACCTTGAGCGCGTTGCATCGCTTGCTCCACCATTT
This sequence comes from Pseudoalteromonas sp. A757, assembly GCF_004103285.1. NCBI lineage: Bacteria > Pseudomonadati > Pseudomonadota > Gammaproteobacteria > Alteromonadales > Pseudoalteromonadaceae > Pseudoalteromonas > Pseudoalteromonas sp. A757. The sequence goes on along the minus strand of NZ_QNQN01000069.1, from coordinate 230,774 downwards.
CTTGCTCCACTTGTTGCAAAGTCTTGCTGGGCATATTACTGGTCACTTTAGGTGCAGCGGTAAAGCGTAGTTGGCAATCACTGAGCTCAATTTGCAAGCCCTCCGCCATTAACACGGCACGCTCCATAACGTGACTTAACTCTCGCACATTGCCAGGCCAATTGTGTTCAATCAACGCAGCTTTAACCGCTGGGCTAAGTTCACGAATTGGCTCACCATACTGCGCACAAAACTTAGCAACAAAATACTCAGCCAACGGCACGATATCGCCAAAACGCTCGGCAAGCCTCGGCACTTCAATCACAATCGTGTTGATGCGATATAACAAATCTTCTCGGAACTCACCGACTTTCACTAAGGCGTCAAGATTGTTGTTGGTTGCGCAAATAAGCCGGCAATCCGCTTGTTGCGTCTGACTGCTACCCACAACTTCATAACTGCCGTTTTCCAACACCCGCAGTAATTTTGCTTGTAAAGGAAGTGGAATTGTCGCCACTTCATCCAGAAATAGCGTGCCCTGCTTTGCCATTGCAAAACGACCAACACGATGCTGCTTTGCATCCGTAAACGCCCCTTTGCTGTGGCCAAACATCTCACTTTCGAATAATGACTCTGGCACCGCGCCCATATTCACCTCAACCCAAGGTCCTGCTGAACGATTAGATTGTTGGTGTAACCACTGAGCTAAATGACTTTTCCCCGCGCCACTTGGCCCAGTAAGTAGCACCCGAGCATCGGTTTTTGCTACTTTAGCAAGCTGCTTATATAAAGATTGCATCGCCTGAGAGCGCCATTGAAACGCGCCGCGCTCGCTGTGTTTTGCTACGATATTCGCTTGCTTTAATGATATTTTGAGTTGTTGCTGCACGGCTTCTAGCAGCTGCTGATTGTCCCATGGTTTTTCGATAAAGTCGCTTGCACCTAGCTGCATTGCAGACACCGCCAACGCGACATTTCCCCAACCGGTAATACAGATCACAGGCACATTAAGATTGGAGTCACGTAGCCAGCGCAAAAAGTCTAGCCCTTCATTGCCTGAAGTGGTATCTCGGGAGAAGTTCATATCGAGCAAGGCTAATGACACTTGCTTAGCGGTGAGCAGAGGCTTGGCAAGCTCTAAGGTTGCCGCCTCAATTACATTGAAACCTTGATCTTCTAAAAAGAATACGGCGCTGAGGCGTACTTCGGCGTTATCATCGATAACCAGTATTGTGGGCTTTTCCATAGGGAGAATTTTTATTGTTATCGGGTTTCAGCGGAGCATAGTCTGCTCCGCGAATATAAAATTATAACCAACGGATGATTGTACTTAGGGTATGGCTTTCACCCGGTGCAAGTTGCACGGCATCATCCATTACGTTACACGCTTCTAAGCACAACATCTTGTGGTATTCATCATCATTAAAGTTGCTTAAACGCTGTGACTTTTCAATCCATGGGTTCCAAAGCACACAAGAAGTTGAGTTTTCACGTTTTACTTCAATAATGCCCGCAGGCGTGTTGATGGTTTGCACTGGGCTTGCTTGGGTGTATACCATATCGGTTTCGCGGGCAAAGCCAACCACTTCAGTTTGCTCAAATGGACCTTCACCAAATTCGATATATTTCGCGCCTTGTAACCCGTCAACCGTGGTATTGCTGACCTCCGGTGTTGGGAAATACGTATGCAGGGCTTGCGTTAGCGTAAATGGTGCATCCCCAGTATTGATATTAGTCAGTCGCACTTCGAGCTTGTCCGATAACACAAACTCGACCTCTAATTGTGACGTGTGTGGCCAGTATTGCGCTTCAACTAAAGTCATCGGTAGTGTGAGTTTAACGGTAATTTCATCGCTTTTTTCTTCGACGCTGTGCGCACGCCAAAGTAGCTTGCGAGCAACCCCATGAATTGGCCAATCCGCTTTGCTATGTACACCAAACCAAGGCCAACAGATTGGAATACCACCGCGTACCGGTTTGCCTTCAAGGTAATCTTCCGCCTCAGAAACCCAAATTAAATTGCCTTTTCCCGCTGGCGTAAACTCGGTCAGTTGCGCGCCCTGTAAAAAGATCTTCGCTTGGCACAATGCACTGTTGACCCAAATATACTCAAGCCCGGACTCAGTGCGCTCGATTGAAACTGAAGGTGATAATTCCATGGTAATTCCTACGTCAACTCAATGATATGCCTACCTTACCACTTAAATAATACGAGTAAACTGTTATCCATCCAATTTGAAACTTATTCAATTATATCAGTGCAGAAGCACCATGAGAGTCTAGCTCTCACGGTTTATGGAGCTTGAATGGACTAAAATTACACCTTAAATTTGCCCACCAGCTCTGTGAGCGTGCTCGACAATGAATGTAATCTCACGCCATTTTGATTGGTATTCACAGCGATATCACTCACACTATCCGCGGCATTTTTAATTTCCACCACGTTACGATTGATATCTTCGGCAACATGTTGCTGCTCTTCAGCTGCGGTGGCGATTTGCGTGTTGAGATCGCTAATATTGACAATCGCTTGAGTAATTTCACTAAATTGTTGTTGCGCTGAGTTTGTCAGCTCAACCGTTTGCTCCGTACGCGTTAGGCTGCGCTTCATTTCTCCCGACACCATTTCCGTCATTTTTCTAAGCTTATCAAGCTGAGAGGCTATTTCTTCCGTCGATTCAGACGTACGCTGTGACAACGCTCGTACTTCATCGGCTACGACAGCAAAACCACGACCATGTTCACCTGCGCGTGCCGCCTCAATTGCAGCATTTAATGCTAAAAGATTAGTTTGTTCCGCTATGCCTCGGATCACGCTGAGTATCGACATAATATTTTCGCTTTCGGTGTCGAGCTGCATGATATCCGCGGTTGCCTTATTGATCACTTCAGATAACGTTGTAACACTCTCGACAGACTCTGTGATCACCCTTTGGCCCAGCTCAGATGCTTGCTGAGTTTGCCCGGCCAACTCAGCCGCATTGGCACAGCTTGCCGCTACTTCGTTTGCGGTTGCTGCCATCTCATTAATTGCGGTGGCAGCCATTTCAAGCGCTTGTTGCTGTTGACTGGTAGCGCCCGTGAGCTGATCAGACTGCGAAGCGGTTTGTCGTGAGGTTTCGTTAACTTGCTGGGCACACTCATTGATTTGCGTCACCAACTCAGCAATGAGATTTAAAAACAGATTAAAGCTTGTCGCCAGTTTGCCCGTTTCATCCCGAGCTTTAATGTCTAAACGCTGCGTCAAATCACCACCGCCTTGAGAAATCTCAGTTAAGCCATCACTTACTTCTACAATAGGCGCTGAAATCAACTTCGAAATATAGCTTGCCAATAACAGAAATACGGTGATCAGGACAGCACTTAAAATCAATATAGTCAGCGTCATCGCATTGGCTGCTGCCATTACCTCGCCTTTTTCAACTAAACCAATAAACTTCCAGCCTAGTTTTGGTGCTGTATAGATGTTGGCAAAATAGTCTTGCCCATTAATTTCGAGCTCAAATAACCCATCTTTATTTTGAGCCAATTCTCGATAGCGGCCGTTTGCTATGTCTGCCAGCTTTTTAAATCTATGTTCGGAGAACTTGGCATCGACTAACACATTTCCGGTGTCTTCTACTAGCATCAAATAGCCGGTCTCACCCAATTTGATATTGCGGATGATTTTGGTCAGCCCTTGCAGTGACACATCCATGCCTTGGACACCCACGGTTTGGCCATTGGCAGTTATCGCTTTTACCGTCGACACAATCACCATATCATCCGGTGCCCAGTAATAGGCACTAGTGCGGATAGTCTCGCCATTTCCCGATTGCCCTGTTTGATACCAAGGACGCTGCCTAGGGTCGTAGTTTGCATTCACTTCACCTAGAGGCCATTGAATATAACCACCTTGCTGATTTCCCATGTAGATATAGGCAATACCAGGATGTGTATTTCCAAAGTGCTCAAATAACGAATATGCTGCTTGCTCTGTTTTACTTCCTGCTTTCGAATTAAGTCGAGTGGTGCTGGTCGTATCCATATAAGTTTTCACGTCTTGCTGCGCACTCAAGACCTGCGCATGGGTTGCTAAATAGTCAACGTTTTTTGCAATTTCATCAAAAAACATCTGGATACCATTCTCAACCTGTAGCGCCTCTCGATCACTGAGCTCTGAGAAAGTCTCTATCCCCTGCTGCCTAGTTTGACTGATTATAAGCCCCGCTATGATTAACAAAGGAAGCGCGATTGCTGTTGCGAAAGACAATTTTAATTTTTGCGATATATTCATGAATAAACACCATTTCACAGATAATAAAAATATAGTGAGAGATAAGCTATTGGGCAAGAATGACATACAAATGTGATCACTTGTTCGTCTTATATTCATCTTGGGTATGGTTAAATGTTGTGTAACTTTGAGGTCAGATAGGCCGCAGTGTTACTATGGATAATTCAATCAAGGATCATAAAATTTATCTGCTTTCTGCAAGGATAGGTTTGGTGGTCTACAATTTGTAAGAGGTTTTTGCGCTCAACCATTTAACAACGGGACAAATATGTTAAAACTTTCAACCATCTCACTCGGGTTAGGTCTAGCACTTTGCTCTAATTCAGTGCTTGCCGAAAACTCAGAAATTGACGCATTAAAGCGCCAATTAGCTGAACTTCAGAAGAAGCTCACCCAGCTAGAACAAAAAGAGCAGGCACGAGCACAACAGGAAAAAATCGCTAAGGCTGAAAAAGCCGCAACCAAAGCTGAAACTAAAACTCAAGTTGCAGCTGCTGAAACAAAACCGACTATCAAAGTCGGCGGCGCGATCAGAACCAACTACAGCTATACGTCTTATGACGATGACAACAAAAATCGTGGCGGTGATTTTGACTTCGATATTTTCAGGTTGAACTTTTCTGGCAATGTCGGTGGCTTTGGCTTAAACGCCGAAATCCGCTTTTTCGACTATATGACTGCGGTAAAATACGCTTACCTAGACTATGACTTTGCTGACCATTGGCAAGCTCAGGTTGGTATGACTAAAGTGCCTTTTGGTAACTCACCTTACAATTCGCACAACTGGTTCTTTAACACTACTTATTACATTGGCCTTGAAGACGACCACGACATGGGGGTGGTATTTAAACGTAAAGTGGCAGACAACTGGCAGCTTGATCTTGGCTTTTTCAAAAATGATGAGCTAGGTGGTGTGGACGGTTATGTGGATGACCGCAGTGATCGCTACTCTTATGACGTAGTTGGTTTCCGTAAAGCGGGTGATGGCGTTTATGACGACCCAACGCAACCAATCGGCGAATATAACACCTTTGTTGGTCGCTACGCGTATCATATTGAACATAGCGGTGGCACAACTGAAATTGGCGTCTCTGGCCTTGCCGGTGGTCTTCACGATGGTAACGACCGGGCAGGTGATTACAACGCGTGGGCACTGCATTTAAATAGCAACATTGGCCCTTGGAACTTACAGCTACAACACGGTGAATACCAATACGATATTGACGATGTAAACCGTATGGCGGTAGGCGCTTATGCGTTTTATGATTCCATCGCGGCAGAAGCCACCATGTCGAACTTTAATGTAGCGTACAACCTGCCAGTTGAATTCGGCCCAATTACCGATCTGCAATTTTATAACGACTTCGGTATTATTTACGACAAATCAGATAACACCGAAGACACTTGGATGAATGTTACAGGTGTGTCACTCGCTGCGGGTGCGTTCTTCACCTATGTTGATTTAGTTCACGCGAAAAACCAGCCGTTTATTGGTGGTTCAATCGCAGGCGATAGTGACGAAAGCGAGCGTCGCTTCAACATTAACTTCGGTTATTACTTTTAATCTAAGGGATTAATCTTAGGTATTAAATCAAAAAAGCGATGCACTTGTTGGTGCATCGCTTTTTTATTTCCTTGTTTTCTGTAATACCAATAAGATCAGCCTTTACTCTATGGCTGCCCTCCAACCAAGGCGTTCCGCTTCAGCTGCGGCAAATTGAGGTAAATCTGCGGCGATAAATTGTTTGTGGAGTATTTGCACACCAAGCAAATGATTGATCACGGCATCTAGTTGCACTTTGAGTGAATCATCGGCGTCTGGCGAATCATGTAACTCAAATAGCGCATTTACCGCTTCAAAGTCTAATAAACCAGCAGCTTCCACAGCTTGTCTAGACAAGTACTTATCAGCCAACACGCGCATTGCCGTCCACTTCTTCTCATCTGAGTGCGCCGGTGGTGCCATAAAAGCAAACTTTTCTCGTTCATACAGTACTTCTGGCAGTAGCCCTTTCATCGCTTCGCGTAACACGTATTTTTCTTTACGATCTTTAATGCGATATTGCGGGGGAATGGTAAAGGCAAACTCTGCGAGGTGATGATCTAAAAAGGCAGGTCTTGCCTCCATCGAATTAGCCATATCGACCCTATCTCCACCCCAAGTTAATATTTGCCCTTCAAGCATGGTTTTAATCCATACATACTGGGCTTTATCGAGTGGATGGCGAGACTCCAACATGGCATCATTTAAAGTCTCGGCAATCGCTTTTCCTGCATCATAACCCGTGAGTATTTCTCTGTGTTCAGCGGCAACGAGTTGATGGGCAAAGTGACTGCATGACAGCCAAGGCTGCAAACAACTTGGTGTGAAACCAACCACCTCATCTAATGCTGCACTATCGTATTGCTCACGGGAAAGCATGGCGCCCTTAAATAATTTATTGCTGTCTTCCAGCATGGTTTGCCACTGGGCTTTTTCGGTGTCATCAAGTTCATCTAAGCCATATAAAAATAGGTCTTTTCTAAATGCGGGATAACCCGCAAAAAGCTCATCGGAGCCCTCTCCGGTCATCACGACTTTATAATTAGACTCGTTAACTTGCTGACTCATCAAGTATTTTGCAACACCAAGCGTGTTATAAATGGTGCGTTCGGTATGCCATAAAGTTCGCTCAAAATGCCCATATAGCTCGTCACCGCTCAACGACATAATATGATGATCGGCCTTGGTGGCTTGTGCCATCTGTTTTGCAATCGGCGTTTCGTCGTATTCTGCGCTATCAAAGCCTATGGTAAAGGCTTTAATAGGTGCTTGTGCTGCGGCCGAAGACAGACCCAAAATAGCACATGAGTCTATGCCACCACTTAAGTAACACCCTACCGGAACGTCCGCCGTGAGTCTCAACTGCACCGCTTCAAGCAGCTGCTTGCGCACGCCATCAATGTAATATACTTCATCTTTGCTATTTAAATACGCTTGCGCCTTCGGAAAGTTAACATCCCAATAGGGCCTATCTTCAATGCTAAAACCTTGTTCGCTTCTGGTGATGCTAACAACATGCCCAGGTTTGATTTGATGTACATTCGCAAATGCCGTGCTGCCGGGAACCATGACTTGGATCAGTTGATGAAATAGGCCTTCACTTGAGAATCGGCGCTTAACTTTAGGATTGGCAAACAGCACTTTCAGTTCTGAGCCAAACACAATTTCGTCTTCTGCTTGAGTGTAGTACAAAGGTTTAATACCGAAGCGGTCTCTAACTAAGTGCAACGTATCAGTTTGTTGGTCATACAACGCAAATGCGAACTCACCGCGCAGATGCGTCAGCATCTCATCAAGGCCAAGCTGCTGATATAAGTGCATGGCAATTTCTGAGTCGCTTTTACTTTGGAACCTTGCCCCTTTTGCTACCAGCTCAGCTCGGATCCGCGCGTAATCGTAAAATTCGCCATTGTGCGCCAACATTAGGCGCTTATCAGAACTTATAAAGGGCTGCCGACCTCTTTGCTCGTCAAGGTCGATTATCGACAGTCTGGCGTGACTAAATCCCACGCCAGCCATTTGTTTATAACCAAAACCATCGGGACCACGATGATGTTGAATGGCTGCCATGTTTACCAATAATTGATTATCTATTTGTGTTTGCGCTTGCGTTGAAAAAATACCAGCAATTCCGCACATAATATCCCCCTAAATCACATCCATCACAGTACTGGCGCGCTGCACCATACAGGTCAATAAGGCTTGGCGTAAAAAGACGGCACCACGTGCCTGACTAAAATACCAATTGTGTGGCGTGGCATCTAAACTGGTACACAGCTCTTCACCTCGAGCCAGCGGATGAAGCACTATCGCATCGGGCTTAAAGGGTGAGTCCGTGCTCAATTTAAACGACTTCCCATAGGTTTCGAAGCTTTCACCTACCCATGCAATGGAATTGATATACACCACATCAAGCTCAGGTAAAACAGCGTTCATGTCATGACCGATAGACACCTTTACTCCAGCTTCTTCAAGCTGCGCCAATTGCTCACTCGATACCGCATCTTCGACACTCGCGTCATAGAGCAGGAATATTTCGTCCACAATACGCGGAAAGTGCGTAAACATTTTCAGCAAGCTACGCACCGTACGCATTTGGCTCGGCACGCCAATCACGCCAATTTTTATAGGGCTAAAAGCTTCACTGTCAGGGAGTAATAACGACGGCCGCCATTTGAAAATAGTGTAAAGGTCGGACATAGCTTGCGTTGGATGCTCATCAATGCCATTACCAGCGTTGATAATTGGAATGCGTAGGCTGTGGATCATCTCTTCAATAGATTCCACTGAGGTGTCACGTAAGACGACACAATCACCATAATTATTGAACATCTCGGCGACATCCTGCAGCGACTCCCCTTTCGCTATGCCCGTTGAGGAGCGATCGGTGATCGACATGATGTCGCCCCCTAAGCGGTGCCATGCACTTTCAAACGACAGCCGGGTGCGGGTACTGGGTTCATAAAACGCACTGATCAAAATTTTGCCACTGAGCGGCGAGCTGAACCTTGCTGGATTACTTTCATATTTCGCGGCGAGGCGGAATAACTGGATCAGCACGTCTCGGTCAAGATGGTCGACACTAATAATGTGCTTATTCTCCAAACAATGCAGCCTGTCACCGTCTTCTTGTATCGCTCTGAGTAATGCTTTGGGATGTGCATCCCCGTAAACATCCGGCTGCGCTCGATTAAACTCTACTTGCTGCGCACTTACCATAACTGCCTCTTTTTATAATCAATAAGGAACATAACGACAAGGACAACAGGGCATAAACAACTGAGCACTATGGCCAGCCAAATTAAACTAGAAAATGCGCCCAATGAGATCATACATCCTCCATTTTGCTTTGCGTGCCCAACGCTTGCCAATGGAATGATTGCTGACTAAAACGCCAAGCAATCACACAAATTAATAACGACACCGCACAAGAAACTAATGCGGCGACATAAAAACCAATATAAAAATACCCAATCAATCCAGATAGCGTGCCAAGTAACATAGCCCAGCCAGCGCTATTTCCCATCATTCGCGCAAAGTACAACCCAAATACGATAGGCCAAATGGTGCTGGCGACAAAGGCACCAGCAAAATTCAACAAGGCGCCCAAAGTGGCGATTTTCGGTAAACACAATAGCCAGGTCACTACGCCGAGCAGAACAATAATCCACTTAGCACTTTTTAAGCGTTCACTATCGCTCGCCTTTGGTTTGATGTATTGCAGATAAATATCTTGATTGATGAGATCTGACGTTGCAGCAAGCAAGGAGTCCAAACTCGATGCCAGCGCGGAGAACACTACAATGAACAGAATAATCGAGCCGGTATAGCCGAGTACTTGGCTTGCAACCAAAGGTCCTACCATATCGGCGCTAGCAGGATACAAGCCTAAACTCGGCGCTGCCAGCGCAATAAATCCAGTCACGATTGGGATCGGCAGCCACAGGAGTCCCGCGATAAAATACGCCTTTTTGCCCACTCCACCTTTAAATGCAAACGCCCTTGACCACCATACGTTGCTGTGAAAAATTTCTCCTAAACCAAAAAAGATATTGTTGAACAAAAACATCACAGCGGCAGGGAAAAGCAGGTCGAGTAACTTGGGGTGGTCACTACTGAGTTTTTGGTGAATGGGTTCAAGCCCAACATTCATCGCCACGACAATGGCTATTCCTAAGACGCCAGCCAAAATAATTATGGCCTGTAGAAAGTCCGTGGCGATCACCGCTTTTAGACCGCCAAAGAGCGTGTAGACCACACACATCAGGAGAATTATTGACATACCAAGGTGATAATCTAAGCCACTTAGGGTGTGTAGCAAAATGCCACCCGCCATGCCTAGGCTAACGAGCCAACTCATGGCATACACGAAAGAGATCAGCAAAAAGATCCACCAAGAGAAACGCCCAAACCGCAATCGTATAAAGTCGCCACTGGTGTAGCCGTGGGGCAGTAAAGTTTTGATGCGTTGGCTTAGCGGCGCAAATAGCAGCAATCCGAATGCGGCACAGGCGTAGCCTATCATGCCCCAAATACCAAACTGATAAGTGAGCTGTGGCGCAACTAAAGTGGTGTTACTGGTGACCCAAGTTGCCATCGCAGTGGCGCAAGCAAAGGCCAATCCGACATTTCTACCGGCCAGCGCAAACTCATTATGTGACTGCACGCGCCTGCCAATCCACCAACCAAAAAATACCCATAGCAAAGCAAACGCTAGGGCAAGACCGAGCGCCAATGAAGCATTTATCATACGCTTTCCTTATCGTGCGCTTGCTTATTGCCTACCACAATCACCCCTACAAGCAGCACAAATAAGCACAAGCCCAGTACAAACAGCGCAAGCGCCAGCGTTAACTGATGATGTTTAACTGTAAATGGGACCGACGTTTGTGCCGAGTTAGTAGAGGGATCAGCTAAGGTTGCGAGATAATCACCATCAGCCAAGCCACTAATGGTTACCGCTTGTTGAGTCGGCTGAAGCGAAAGGGAGAGGGAGTAAGGTTCTGAAAGATGTTGAATGGATAGCTGTGTTGATTGCTGTAGAGGGGGACCAGTACGCTCAATGTGTAGCGTTATAAACCCAGCAGTCACGACCTCATCGCTCACCCTCAACGAGGCGGCAAGCCCATTAAAGCTCGCAGCAACTAAGACTAAGGTTACGACTCGGGCGATCCACATCCTCATAATCCCTAACTGCGGTTATCCAAGTCCGAATTCGCCGCAAGTTTTGCTATCCACATTATTCTAGTAGTAACAAAGACTAGCTTAAGGATCAAATTTGTCTAGTAAACCGCCAGCCAACTTCATCCTCACTTCACATTTATTCTTTTGTTTTTATTGCTCTTTTTTGAACACATTGCAACAATAAATTACTCCCAGCTTCGACATCATGCCAATGACTCCATTCGTCTGGCGCATGGCTAACGCCATTGAGTGATGGAATAAATATCAGTCCTGTGGGACACACTTCTGAAAAAAACTGACTATCGTGACCAGCGCCACTTGGCATGACCTGATAATTCAGCGATAAAGCCTCAGCCTGTTGACTAATAAACTCCACCATCTCTGGTGTACACTTCATTGGAGACAACCAACTTACCTGCTCATATTCAAACATTAAATGATGCTTTCGAGCGATGGCTGAAAGCGCTTTACGACAGGCAATTTCAAGGTTCTCCATCACCGTTTCGTCCATATCGCGTGCGACGATGGTGAAATCCACCTCTCCAGCAATCGTATGTGCGAAACCTGGCTTTAGTTCTGCCTTACCGACAGTGATCCTCGTGGTATCCGTTCCGTCCTCAGCAATAATTCTATCTAACTGGTAAGCAAAATCAGCCAGCCCCATAAAAGCGTCGCTGCGCATCTCCATAGGTGCCGTGCCTGCGTGATCGGCCTTCCCAATTAATTTGACTATCCATTTAAATACCCCAGAAATCCCCTCCACCACGCCAATTTGAATGCCTTTTTGATCAAGTACAGGGCCTTGCTCAATATGTAATTCAAAAAAACTATTTATTTGCTCTGGTTCCAGTCTCGCATTCAGCGCATCCATAGGTTCTAAACCTTGGGCACGCATAGCATCACTGAGCATACAGCCATCCGCATCATGGCTTGTGAGTAATTGATGTGGCGTTAACTTTCCGGTGAGCGCTTGAGCCCCTATCATACCGCCAAAGCGTCCCTCTTCTTCACTGGTGCCAATAACCCAAATCGGCCTCTCTAATTGCACATTGTGCTCTTTTAATACGCGGATACACTCAAATCCCGCAATGACGCCTAGGGTTCCATCAAACATGCCACCAGCAGGTACACTATCGAGATGAGAGCCAATGATCACAGCGGGTTTTGCTGCAATATCCGGGCTGGTCATTTCAATAATCACATTGCCAGCGCCATCCATGCGACTCACGAACCCTTCACTTTGTGCGCATTCCATCAGCCATTTACGCGCTGCAAAATCCTCATTGCTAAAACCTTGGCGATAAATTCCCTTATCTTCATGGTTATAACCGAACTCCGCGAGCGCAAATAGGGTAGACTTAAGACGTTCTAAATTTACTTGCATACTTTGCCCCTCAACGTTTCAGTCGCAGCACTTCCTTGAACCTGAGATGAGATCAGATTAGCTATTTCAAACACTGACGTCCGACTGGTGATCTCTTTGCTTTAGCTTAGTTGAAAATTCGCGAATTTCAGCCACTGTGGTATGCTTTTAATTACTGGCTTCAGATTAACAAAGTAGACTCTGGTCATCTCAATGCGCTGTCACTTCAGCACTCCCGGAATATGAGGATGCCTATGCGTAAAAAAATTCCCTTATTCAATCGTTGTTTTTGGCTGCATGTTGCTGGCATCGTGTTTGTTGGTCTCGGCTTTATCGGCATGGCACTGCCTGTTATGCCTACTACCATCTTTTTCATCCTCGCCCTTGCTTGCTTTACCCGTTCATCTCCTAAGCTAGAAAATTGGCTACTCACTCATCCAAAATTTGGCCCGAGTCTGGTTGCATGGCGGCAACATCAGGTCATCCCAATAAAAGGTAAGATTGGCGCGGCGATTGGCATGAGCGTTGGCTTACTAGCTTTGAGTTATAGTAGCGCACCTATTTGGGTGGTGTGGTCTGTCGCAATAACTGAGGCTGCCGTACTCAGCTATATTCTTACACGACCATCAGCCATCCCTGCCAATTCAAAATAGAAGCACTTATAACAAACAAAATAAAAACAACAAAAATACATATATAACTCACTATTTACATCGAGTACCTTTTTGAGGTATACAGTTTGTTCTTGTAAAAGAAACAATAACAAGTTGAGATACCATGAAAATAAAAATAACTTACCTAGCCACATTGCTAGGGTTACTACACGGCGCAGCAAATGCCCAACAGGAATACCCTCTATTTCCAGGCGATCCACTGGTAAACCAGCAATGGCACTTGAAAAATACAGGGCAAAATGCGTTCTCTGAGCGTGGTGGTGTTGCAGGAGAGGATCTTAACCTTAGCCTTACTCACGCCCTTGGAATTATGGGTACCGGGGTGACGACTGCGGTAATTGACGGTGGTGTCGAACTAACCCATCCAGATCTAATTGGCAACGTCAGACCTGGCTCATGGGACTTTCTCACTAACTCTCCTGATTTAAAACCAGCCAACAGTGGGGATAGCCACGGTACAGGCGTTGCTGGCATCATCGCTGCAAGTGCCTTTAACGGTATTGGAGGTCGCGGCGTAGCGCCAAGAGCAGGCCTAATTGGTTTTAACTATCTTAAAAACGGTAACATGGAAAACTGGTTACAGTCTCACGGTATGTACTCTGACGGTTTCAACAAAGCCTCTTTTGATTTTCCTCGGGTATTTAACCAAAGCTATGGCCGTACCCTTTCATCGCCGCAGACATTCAATTATGACTTTTCTCCTTGGTTACAAACTTATGAAGAAGCTCAAGAAGAGATCACTACCACAAGTCATAGTGGCCGCGGTGCAATATTCGTAAAATCTGCAGGTAATGGCTATCGAGTTCAAAGCTTTAACGCAAACGGACTTGGTTCTGGCTATTTATGGTTTGCAAATCGCAATCATGGCTTACCGATGCAAAACGTTAACTTAGAACGTATTGATACCAGCTATTGGAACTTAGTCGTCTCAGCCTACAATGCGGATGGTAAACTCTCATCGTATTCAACAGTAGGCTCTAGTGTGTTCGCCAGTGCACCAGGTGGCGAATATGGTTCAACAACACCTGCTATTATCTCAACAGATATTAGCGGCTGTGACTGGGGCAGAAACCCTGCGAACCTTCGCAATAGTTTACATGGCGGGCACCCGCTCGATCCAACCTGTGATTATAACGCGACTATGAATGGCACCTCTTCTGCGGCACCAAACACGACAGGGGCAATTGCGCTAATCATGTCTGCAAACCCCGCGTTAACGTGGCGTGATGTTAGACATATTTTAGCTTCAACCGCTCGCAAAATTGACCCAGACCACCCAGGTGTCACACTAACCTTTAACAATGTGGCTGGTGAAGCACAGCAATATGATGCGATCCCAGCATGGCAAACTAATGCGGCAGGGTATGACTTCCACACCTTCTATGGCTTCGGTGCCATCGATGTTGATGCGGCAGTAAATATGGCCCGCTTCTATAGTGCGGATCGAGGGAATTTCACGATTACACCTTGGCAGCAAGTTAATGCCAATGTCACCATTCCTGACGGTAGCCTTGCGGGTGCCGAAAGCTCGCTACAAATTGACAACGATGTCACCGTTGAAGCGGTACAGATCCGAGTGACCGGTGAGCATACCAGTACCCGTGACGTTGCAATTGAGCTTATTTCTCCGTCAGGCACTCGCAGTGTTTTAATGACACCAAGAACAGGTACCATTACCGGACGTAACGGCTTTAACGATATGCAAATGCTATCGCACCACTTCTATGGAGAGCCAGCACAAGGTCAGTGGACCATTCGGTTAATTGATACCCAAGGTGAGGACGAAGCTTTTATCTTTGATCCACGTAACGGCGATCCGGATATTCAAGCAGTGCATAGAAATAACGCACAAGATGGTGTATTAACCTCTTGGCAAATTCGTTTTATTGGTCATAACTAAGGAGAACCACTATGAAAGCATTCGTTTTAACTGCCTTACTACTTAGTGGCCAAGCACTTGCAGCTAGCGATGGATTAATTGAGTTAACCGAGGCTCCACAAGGTGCCGAGATAAACATCAATAACCAATCTTTTGTCTCACTCGAAGGGGACGGCACAACATTAGTGGCAGGGTTACAGCTACAATCACCTGCAACTGGCGAGGTTTACACTGTCACTGGTGAAATTATCGTTGAACATCTTACGATGATTAATGCTACTACTTTCGCTAGTGATAATAACCTGATATTAAGCTATGTCCGTGGTAACCGCGCAATCTACCGCCACGCCGACGCACAAACCGATCTAACCGCTTTAAATGCACAACTACGAGCGCAAGCTGGAGTGTTAAGTACTCAGATTGGCTTGCAGCTTGAAGGGCTAGAAAGTGAGTAATATCAGCGAATGAGAGGCCTAGCCTCTCATTTCCTTTAGACCTAAATACTAGACAAGCTACACCAAACTCACTCTGCCCGCCCCGAGCTACTCTTTTCTTATCAGTCTATTCAACATAGCTTAACAGCGAATCAATACCATGCTAGAGTACCCAAAAACGTTATAACATATCAAAAGGATTAATAATGAACACTGTAAATGGGGTAAGCCGTTTAAGTTTACTCTCTCTGGCACTCGCCGCCGCTTTTTCAGCACAGGCCAATAACGACACCCATATTGAAAAAATAGAAGTCGTGGCGGAGCGTCAAGCTTATCGGGGAGACTTTATCCATTTAGAAGCGCCCGAAGCGATGTTCGAGCTCGATGCCGAGCTCATAGAAAACATGGGGATCAATAGTTTAACGCAAGTGCTAGATATGTCGGCATCTGTGAGTAGGCAAAATAGTCTTGGGGGACTGTGGGATAGCTTTGCCATTCGCGGTTTTTTTGGTGATGAGAATGTACCAAGTGGCTACTTAGTCAATGGTTTCAATGCCGGACGTGGTTTTTCTGGACCTAGAGATGTGTCGGGTATTGAGCGCGTTGAAGTGTTAAAAGGGCCAAAAGCTGCACTATTCGGGCGTGGAGAGCCAGGTGGCGCCATCAACTTAATTACCAAAAAACCCATGTTCCAAACTTTTGGTGATGTGAAACTCACTTTGGGTAATCGCCAACATCAACGCTTAGAAGCGGATTTCAACACCACCTTATCTGAAAATACGGCCGCGAGGATCATCGGCTTTTATCAGCAAGAGGACAGCTTTAGAGATACCATTGAAACTGAAAAACAAGGAATAACCACGGCTTTGGTATTCGAGCAAAGCGATAGGTCAAAATGGCAATATGAACTTGAGTATGCAGAGCAAGAAATTCCATTTGACCGAGGCATCATTGCCCCGCAAGGTAACTTCGACTTTATGCCGATTGAGCGTTTTCTTGGTGAGCCAGGTGATGGTCCAACAACCACTATGGTGCACGGCCACCAGTTACAATGGCAATATAACATCGACGCACAGTGGCAGCTAAGCTCTGCATTAGCATTTAGACAGACCGAATTAGACAGTCTGTCGAGTGATGCTGACATCTCTCCCTCACGTCAAAAGCTGTATATCGACTTTAAAACCCTGACCCGCCAACATCGACAACGGGCTTATGACACCGAGCAATATGTTGCACGTTTTGAGCTCGCTGGAGACATCACTGTGGGTGATTTCAAACATAACCTCATAATGGGCGTGGATTACGACAGGTTTGACTTTGATCGGGACTACCGAGTTGCTAGAGCACCAGCCCTGAGCACTAATCCGAGTGACGCACAGCTTTATGCCATTAACATTCACAACCCTGTTTATGGTCAATATTCCCCTCCGACCCCTACTCCTGTCATTATTCGTCAACAAAATCAATGGGCAACTGGTGTCTACATCCAAGATCAAATCACTGTTACCGATGCAGTACAGGTGCGGATCGGTGGTCGTTTTGACTGGCTTAAACAAACTATTGATAACAAAATTAGTCAGCAATATGCTGAACAGTCTGAACAACACTTCAGTCCCCAGTTGGGTGTGGTTTACCGATTGGCAGATGAATGGTCTTTGTACACAACCTACGGTGAAGGATATCGCTTAAACTTTGGTACTGACTATCAAGGTGCTGCTTTCGACCCAAATCAAAGCGAATCAATCGAGTTCGGCAGCAAATGGACATTACTCGATAGTCAACTGGATATTACCCTAGCTTACTTTGATAGCCAGCAAACCAATATCATCGTTGCCGACATTCAAAACCCGGGATTTAGTGCAGCCATCGGGGAAGCAAGTAGCCAAGGGGTTGAGCTTGATGTTATCGGTCAGTTACCAGCTGATGTCACCGTTAATTTTTCCTACATGTATCTTGATGCGCAGGTAGATAAAGACTCCATTGATACTGGTTTAGGCGTAAGCTTAAAGAAAGGGGATGACCTGCTAAACATTCCGGAAAACTCGGCTAGCTTACAGCTAAGCCAGCAATATACACTATTTAACCGCCCACTCTCTGCAGGCTTTGGTGTGCAATACATTGATAAGCGACTTGGTCAGCGCGGAAGCGAATTTTACTTACCTTCGTACGTTACCTTTAACGCATTTGCGCAATACAATGTTAATGATAACTGGATAGTCTCAGGCAAGATACAAAATGCCTTTGACCGTGAGCATTTCACTAATTCGTATAGTCAAATGTGGGTTCAGCCTGGCGAGCCACGTAAAGTATTACTCTCTATGTCTTATCAATTCTAACCACCACACTCTTAAAAAAGTAATAGCAGTATGACTTACGTACTGCTCTTACTTTCGCCTATCACTTTTCGTGTACTACCGTGATACCGGTCGATGACGTAAAAAAACAAATCATTAACAATGAAAATAAAAGAAATAAATTCAATACCATAAAACTTTTATAGTAAAGAATAAGCTATTAAAAACAAGAAAAATCAAAACAATCATTTACAAAAAACAAACATAGATAGTATGTTATAACGTAAATTAAGGATAACCATTTAAGAGTAAAAAATGAGCGCTTTAACTAACCCCCTCAATCATGCTAATTGCATCGTCAGTACTTATCAGAAGATCAGCCAATTACCGAAACTTGAAATAACACCTGAAGTTATGGAGATGCTGCACCAGTTTTTGGGTTTGTTGTCTAATGAACATGGCAGCGAATTTACTGATGCGGTATTAGCGCAACAACAAATTCAAGCGATTAAACCCCGTGTCCAAACCTTATTTAGTCAAGCTTCGAGCATTTATGAAAGACACTGGGCATATTGCATTTCTAAAAGTATCGACCCAGTTCACACCCTAGAGCATGAATATCCCTATTTTAAGCACTATCAACGAGCCACAGCACTGGAAATTAACGCCGCTCACTCGCTAGCTACTGAACAAATCAACCGGGTATTAATGGTTGGCTCCGGCGCACTCCCTCTAACAAGCTTAGCTCTGCATAACGCCGAACTAGCCGTTGATAACCTAGATATTCATCAACAAGATCTATTACTTGGAAAGGAAGTTTGTGACGCACTCGCGCCGGCTCATCGTATGAACTTTATTCATAACGATATCTGTAAACAAGACGATCTCGCGTGCTATGACGTAATTTGGCTCGCCGCTTTAGTTGGCGATGAAAAAATTAAACGAAATATATTGCACCATCTTTTCGATAGTATGGCTGCGGGTAGCCTGTTGGTCATTCGCACAGCCTATAATTTACGTACCTTACTCTATCCAAGCGTAACCGAAAGCGACCTTGCTGGTTTTCAAGTTAAGCTAAAAATTCAGACATTTGCAGATAACTTCCACTCGATTTTAATTGCTCAAAAGCCATACGCGGAGTCCTAACGCTTATGTTTACTTACTATTTCAAACTGAGCTCGGAATATCGTTGGATGCTTGTCGCTGCATTCTTCTTTAATCTGGGGTTTTATATGTTGATCCCCTTTTTGGCAGGCTACTTAAAACAAGATTTACTGCTCAGTGCAACTTTAGTTGGAGTCGTATTAGGAGTGCGCTCTTTTTGTCAGCAAGGACTATTTCTCATCGGTGGGTTACTCGCCGATCTGTTTGGCACCAAGACACTCATCATGATGGGCTGTGTGCTCCGCGCAATTGGGTTTGTGCTGTTTTTATTCGCGGATATCATACCTCTGCTATTTTTTGCGGCCTTTCTTACAGGATTTGCTGGAGCACTTTTTACCCCAGCAGCACAAGCGTATTTTGCCAAACAGGAGATCTTAAGCCGTGCACAAATGTTCTCTCTGGTGGCTGTAGCGAGAAACGGCGGAGAGCTACTAGGTCCAGTGTGTGGATTGATGTTGCTCAACGTCAACTTCGCAGCGCTATGTTTAGTCTCCGCCATCCCCTTTGTGATCTTTGCGATTATATTTGCTTTCTTATTGCCAGCCTCTCAACAACGCAAAACTCAACCAGACGCTCAAGCAAAAATGTCTCCTTCTAAAAGTATTATCAGTACCGTGTTTTCAAACCGTGAATTTTTACTTTTCTGCGCTGTAATGACTGGCTACTTCATGTTAATTAATCAGATTTCGTTTGCCATTCCGATACATATTACAAGCCAAGATGGTGAGCCAAAGGATGTCGCTTGGGTGCTCACATTGTGCGCCTTAGTCTCTATTTGTTTGCAGTTTTTTATAACGAGACTTTGCGAACGCTGGCTACATCCAAATCAATGGATCAGCATAGGAATTGCGTTGATGGGACTGGCATTTGTGACGCTAATTCCCGATTGGCCTTACAACCACGGCGTACTTTATTATCTTCCATTAAGTATGTTAGCCATTGTTTTTACCCTCGGCACTATGATCAGCTTTCCATTTATCATGAGTCAAATCTCTGAACTTGCGAATAATCACGCGGTAGCAACGCATTTCGGATTCTTCTATCTTTTTGCAGGTATTGGATTGGTCGTAGGTAGCAGTGCAATTGGAGCAGCCTTTGATTATTCCAATCAAGATAATCACTTAGCATGGTACAGCCTAACCACCATTGGGCTTTTCACCGCAGTCATAAATTCAATATTACTCCCATCGAATCGGTCTGCAGAGGAGCAACACTCTGCCAATCCATTAATTTCTAGTGTAAGGAAAAACTCATGATCCAACTTACTCAGCAACAGCAACGCGCTTATATGTCGGACTATTTGGAAAACGGTTGGCGTAAAGAAAAAATGTCATTTAGTTCTGTGGTCGTCGCACCTGGCTATATTGAAGGTAAAGTCGACGTTGAGCAATTTCAAATGCCTGGCGATGGTCGCTTTCACTTCAGTGCCCAAAGCGCCATGATCTGGATATCTCAGATAGGCATAATCTACGGTTGTTGGGATAACCAATTGAGCGAAAAAGTCGGTGAGGTCTATTTAAGAGATTTAGATATCAAATTCAAAAAAACGATCAACTCCACGCGTGCAGTTCGATTTGAAGCTTTTTTTCCTAACCACTGTAAAAAACGACTTTCAAACGACCTTGTTTACTATAAAAACGCGCAAATCTGTGTTGATGGTGGTGCATTTACGGGTTCCGCGAGCTTTTTAGTGCCAACAAACTAAAGATGTTTCTATTTATTGAACAATTGATATGTTATAACTAATCAAATTTTAAATCGAATACTGTGCAGGTGTAGTACTTCGAGAATTACGTAGATTTACACTAAGCACAGTATCTTTGAAGGATTATTTCATGCTTGAAGCCATTAATTTAGATAAATCTTTTGCAGATAAAAAAGTGCTCAACGATCTGAGCTTTGTTGTGCAATCAGGGGAAATCATGTGTTTACTTGGCGCTAACGGAGCCGGAAAAAGCACTACACTCAATGTCTTCTTAAATTTCTTACAACCAGACAGCGGCAAAGCATTGATTGACGGACTTGACGTCCATCGTGATGCAAATACCAAAGATAAATTGGTGTATTTGCCTGAGCAGGTCAATTTGTATCAAGAGTTTAACGCCATTGATAACTTAAAATACTTAGCAAGCCTATCCGGGCTGTCGGTTACCACTGAGCAGATCCACGCAGCATTAGATGAAACTGGACTTGAACAAAACGCTAGACAGCAATCGTTAAAAAGTTACTCAAAGGGCATGCGCCAGAAAGTAGGGATCGCGTTCGCAATTATTCGTGAAGCAAAAGTCTTACTTTTAGATGAGCCAACATCTGGCTTAGATCCAAGTGCGACTCTAGAGTTTATTCGCATTATTCAGCAATTAGCCGACAAAGGCGCGGCGATTTTAATGGTCACGCACGACTTTTACTGCGCGCATACCTTAGCAGACAAAATCGGCATTATGGACAAAGGCACGCTACTGACACTGATAGAAAACAAAAACTTGCCACTCGCTTCATTAGAGCAGAAATATCATGAGCTGATCTCAGGTAAGACCCCAATAAAAAAAGTCAGCTGATACAACTTTCTTATCGCTCAGGTTCACAGCGTCAATACAGGAAATATATTTGCATGATCAATAGCAAAACGATAAAAATATTCCGCCATGAGTTAGCCAGTAAACGCAAAAGCCCAGTCTTGTGGCTGCTTTTCATCATGATACAACTGTTGCTCGCCATTGCATTATTTACGGGTTACCAGCAATATCAACACAGCACTCAGACTCAACAAAATGCCCAAGCCTTGGTAGAGCAACAATGGCAAGCGCAACCCGATAGGCACCCACACCGCGTCGCCCACTTTGGGCATTTCGCCTTTCGCCCCCCAAGTGCACTGAGCTTTTTTGACCTTGGTATTAATACTTGGGTTGGCGATAGTATTTTCTTGGAGGCACATAAGCAAAACAGTGCTAACTTTACAGATGACTTAGATGGCGGCACACTGCTGCGTTTCTCAGAATTAAGCACGGCCAATATCTTGCTAACAATCTGGCCATTGCTAATTGTTGCGCTTGGATTTGCCAGTATCAGTGGCGAGAAAAACAGTGGTACGTTAAGACAACTGATGTCGATGGGCGTCTCATTTCGCGATTTAATCATCGGAAAATCTCTCAGCTATCTACTATTGTCAGTTATTTTCATCATCCCCGCTTTTGCTTTTGCCCTTGTACTAGCGTTAAGCTCGGGAGCAGATCTCACCACAGAAAGCCCTTTAAGATTAGCTTTGTTGTTTGGTATTTATTTACTGTATTGCTTATTTTGGACTGGTTTAACACTTTTTGTGTCGTCTGTGGTAAAAGCGCCAAAACAGTCGCTCGTATTACTGACTTCTATTTGGTTTATTTTAACGATTTTAATGCCTCGTGTTTTAGCTGAGTTTGCTCACAACCAGCACCCACATCAAAAACGCAATGACTTTGAGCTCGCAGTTAAACTAGATAACCGCAAAGTAGGCAACAGTCATAATCCAAATGATCCGTATTTTAATCAGTTCAGAGAGCAAACCTTAAAGCAATACGGCGTTGACAAGGTTGAAGACTTACCTATCAACTATCGTGGACTGGTGATGCAAGAGGGTGAACGCTTAAACGCCCAAATTTACCGCAAACACTACGACCAACAAATAGCCCAATTTGATGCACAACAAGCCTTCATTAGTAAATTTTATTGGTTAAATCCGTATTTATTTGTGCGCGACTTTTCTATGGCATTAACGCGAACCGATACCAAACACTTTTTAGATTTTGAACAACAAGCCGAAGCACACCGCTATGCGCGTATTCAAAAATTAAACGAGCTGCATACCCATCAGGTTAATCACCATAACGACCGAGCACAACGGATCGACAAGTCATATTGGCAGGAGTTTGAGCCATTTAGCTACAGCGCTCCCAACTTACAATGGTCGCTTCGTGATTTCAGCTGGACATGGCTGCTGCCAACCTTCGCCGTGCTGATTATTTTTCTTAGTTTAAATTCACCCCTCATGCAAAGGAGAGTTTATGCTTCAGTTTAAGCTTGAATGCAAACGGTTGTTCTCTGGCACAGTCAACAAGCTGGTACTTGCCTTGTTTCTTATCTCAGGCTTGGTTGCTATTTATCAAGGAGCACAAGGCTATAAATCACAGCGTGTCGATCAATATAAATCTACGGTGGTTTTTCAACAGGAGCGTGAATATGTTGCCAACCGCGAGACCTTACCTGAGCCTGGCTCTATCGCCTACTATGCCAGCGCCCCCACTCAGTGGCAGCTTAGCCCGTGGGCCGCGTTATTTGTTGGCGAAAGCCAACATTCAATGGTTGCTACAAAAATCAAGGCATTGGCGCTACAGGGTCAAATTTTTAACCGCGAAATCGTCAATCCGTCGCAACAACGCACCGGTGGACTAGATTTAGGTTTCGTACTTGTCTATTTACTGCCAATCGTGATTGGAATTGTCACCGTGACACTCATCTCAGATGAGCAACATGCAGGAAGGTGGCGGTTATTAAGTGCGCTACCAATTCGCGCCTACTTTCAAGTTTATAAACAACTCGGGCTGCGCTTTGCGGTGATCTGGTTGTTGACCGCAGTGTTACTCATCAGTGCTGCAGCGCTACTATCTTTACCATTTGATGGAACGTTTTGGTTGGTGTGTGCCGCAATCACACTTTATATGCTATTTTGGTTTTCTCTTGCAGGTTTGATCATGAGTTTGGGGAAAAGTAGCGTAGTAAATAGTTTAGCGTATCTGAGTAGCTGGGTTATTTTTGCAATCCTTATTCCAGGCGCGATCCACCTTTACCTATCAAACAGCTACCAAACGAATACACCTCTTGAAATCAGCCTCAAGCAGCGCTTAATAATGAATGATGGATGGGATCAAAATCAACAAGCTGCGCTTGATGAGTTCTTAAGCCATGAACCACAATGGCAAAGCACCTCACCACTTGGTGATACATTCGATTGGAAATGGTATTTCGCTCAGCAACATTTAAGTGACATAGCAGTTGATGAGCAATGGCAAGGTTATTTGCAAAACAGAGCGCTCAGACATCAACAGCTACAGAAACTCAGCTGGCTTTCTCCAGCCTTAATGCTGCAATTTGGGCTTAACCAATTAGCTCACACCAGCTCTTATCATCAAACAGAATATTTTAAAGAAATAGCACACTACCACCAGCAGATCCGCCATTTTTTTTATGATTTCATGTTTTTTGATAAAGCGGTAACGAAAGAGGATATTCTCAACTTTCCACTTTACAAAAATCAGCCACAAACGCCAAGCCAAAGCTTTTCGTCACTCCTTTTTGCTACGCTCTTGGTGTTTGGACTAGCCATCTTCGCAGCGCAAAGACTCACTAAATTGAAGCCGATTTAAATAACCTGAGCAGTGGATTACTAATCCTTTGCTAGCAACTGGAAATATTAATATACCGAGGCGTCACAAATTGAATGATACTTCGTTTTGTGACGATTTTTTGTACTTAGACAAACGCTTTAAATGCATCATCCAGCGGAGTATGCGCGATATGATTCACGTAATTACTCATCACTTTTTGACTTAGCGCTAAGATAATTTCCAGCAGATTTTGTTTAGTATAACCTGCGGCAAAAAACGCTTTAGTTTGTGCATCACTCAATTTGCCACGTTCACGTAACATTTCAAGTGTTGTGGCACGCAGTACTTCTAGCTTTTCATCGCCTAGTGGTGCTTGCTCACGCAGCGCTTTGATCAATTCATCACTCACTTTCATTGACTTAGCGATAGCGGAGTGAGCAGGTACACAATAGTGACATTCATGTTCTACATTAATCGCTTGCCATACCACAGTTTTTTCATCGTTATTAAACGAGCTATTTAAAAATGCTTCGTGTAACACTTGATAACCATGTAGATGCTCAGGCGACTCAGCCATCACGCCATGAAGGTTTGGAATACGGCCAAACGCTTGCTGGGACTTCTCGAGTAATGGTTTACCTTTTTGCGGTGCAGATTCTACAGTATGGATTGTAAAGTCAGTCATCAGTTGCTCCTTTTGGTGCATTTTGTATTGGTATAACCTGAGATCTAACTAACCTCAGGTTAACTACTCATTGAGTACTAGACTAACCTTACTTGAATGATCATTCAAATAACTATTCGCTATAGTAAACACAATAACTGTCTAAATTAGTATGAAATATAATTCGCTACTGACTGGTCGGGTCAAGCCAGCAGCATTGGGATCAAAAGTAAATTTTGTTCTCAGCGTAGTCGATAACTAGCTTGTCATCGTTAAAGTTACTTAAACCAAGTAGGATAAATGGCTCATCTTTGTATCCAAGCACCTCAAATACTGGCATATCTGACAAGTGACTTTCAGTATTGATGATTTCCTTGCCACCTAAGCTAAAGCGCAGTGATTCTATGGCGACCTTTTTGTTTTCTATATTATTTAGACCTCGGCCGATATCTTCTTTACCAAGCGTCAAAGATAGCTTATTTGCCAAGTGTGAGTTGATGTAATTAGTTGGCGCACCGGTATCTAGTAACGCATCCACCCGTTCACCATTAAAACTTGCTGTGAGTTTGATAAAGTCGTCGTCTATTGTAAAGCGTGCACTTTCTAGACCTTGTGTCACACTACTTGGACAAGCCTCTTGATACAAGCTAAACGCATTATTTTTAAAATCAAACACATTACAATATTGCGACATATATCCATGCCCCAAAATGCCAGGTAAGACGCCTTCGACCTCTAAGCGGTTCATATCTTGAAATACATACGGTAGCGATTCAATCGCAAAGTGCCCGACACTCGTGTGCTCTATCTTTGTCAATTCCAGCTCTGAATTACCATTGGCTCCTTGCACTTTCATTGTGCTGATTTTATCTTCTGGCAAAGCAAGTGCGGCTTTTAAATGAGAGGGTAAAACCCCCAAGTTCGCAGCACTGTCTAAAATCATAGGATGCGTGATCTGATGATTAAGTGCTGTCATTACATAGGCATGACCTTTCTCGGTATACTTCATCGGTAAGGTTAGTGACTCAGGTTTGGTAGACGCGGTGATGCCACAGCCAACGGTAGTACATGCTAATACTGATAAAATAATTGCTCTCATAATCTTGCTCTCACACTGTTGATGTTTTTGTTGAGCTAACTATGCCGAGCAATTGTCAAGCAATTATCAAGTTAGTCGAGAAAACCTCAGCGTGAAGCTCGCTCCTTGATTTTCAGTGCTATTGACAGTCAAGGTCGCCCCCATCAACTCAGCAAGTTGACGACAAATTGGTAAGCCGAGCCCTAAACTAGATGTGTCATGGCGTGACGCCTGCACTCGATAAAAGCGTTCAAATATTTGTGTTAATTGAGTAGGAGACATACCCTGACCGCGATCAGTCACCGTGATAACCAGTTCATTGTCTTGATAATGTAGGTGTAGCATTACAAGGCCGCCATCAGCGCCGTATTTAAACGCATTATCGAGTAGATTCACCACTATCTGCCTAACTCTTCCTGCATCGAGCGTCACGATTACGCCCGCTTGAATATCTGCTGTCAACGCCACACCTTGCTCCTGTGCCTGCGCTTGATAACGCACCAAAAGCGCACTCATCAACTCAGAAACATCCACCTGTGCAGGTGACAAAGTCAGTTGCTTTGACTCGGTTAACGATAACAAGCACAAGTCGTCGATGATACGGTTGACGTTGTGAAGGTCTTGGGCGATCACCGCCAGCTGAGCCTTGTCCATCGGCAAGATGCCGTCTTCCATCGCTTCTAAGCGTGAGCGAATACCGTTAAGTGGGGTCCTAAGCTCATGAGATAAGTCGGAGTTCATTTGCTTATATTGCTGGTGTAACCCTTGTAACCAAGCCGCAAGATTATTGAAGCTGCTAATGATTTCACCCACTTCATCATGACGTTTTAGCGCTAAGCGGGTATCTAACTCGCCCGACTCTATCGCCTTAAAGCTACGTTTAAGCTGTTTAAGTGGCGACAAAAAGTACCACGAGCCCAGCCATGCAAGTAACGCAGCAATAATTGATAAAATGACCAAAGTAAGCATAAAATCGTCCAGCATCGCTTGCTGTAGCGCTTCTTTTTCAAACGACCTATTTAGCAATACCTTGGGGAGCCAAAATAATTCTTCATTCTGCGCCAGTTCATGTTGCACCTCATTAAATTGCACCACAAAAGCTGCAACACCAGAATGATGGATAGAAAATTGATGACCGGATTTGACCTGCTCGTAATCTATAGTGAGATCGGGGTTGAGGATCTTTATATCCGTTGCTGAGTTAGCATCTCGCCAAATAAACAGTTGCTCGGGAAATGTCGATGCTAAAAACGTCAACGTCGCTTCTGGGTTTACAAAGGTTTTGTCAGCCAATGCAGCTTCCACTAAGTCATCATCAAGCAGCGTATGCCCTAATATCACTGCACTTTGCTTATTGAACGCTAAAAAGGTGCGCTCTGCCGAGTGTTTAGATAACTGATAAAAGCTACCAAGCAATGCAAAGGTACATAGTGCCACAAGTAAAGTAAATTTAGTTTTTAGCTTCATGAAGACACCTTACGCGCGATAAATTGATAGCCTTGCCCGTAACGCGTGGCGATAAACTTGGGCTCAGCCTTGCTATCGCCCAGTTTTTTACGAAGGTTTGCTAAATGAGTGTCGACTGCCCGATCCGTAATAGGCGCATCACTTCCCCATACTTGTTCAATTAATTGCGCCCGGCTAAATACTTGATGAGGTTGTTTGGCCATGGTGAGTAGTAACTCAAACTCTACCGCCGTCAACGCAGGAGTATGCTTTGCCACAGTGACGGATTTGCTCTCTAAGTTAATGCTCAAGCCATCAAATAGCAAAGCGGCACTTTGCTGTCCTCGGTAGCTGCGCTTACATAGCGCTTTTGCTCGGGAGATGACCTCTCTCGGGCTATAAGGCTTACACACATAGTCGTCCGCACCAAATTCAAACCCCTCAAGGCGGTCGGTTTCAGACACTTTGGCGGTCACCATAATGGTAGGAATGTTGCGCATAACGGCTTCTTTAAGTAGCTCACGGCCATCGCCTCCTGGGAGCATAACATCCAAAATCGCAAGCTCAAATGTGAGGTTTTGTAAGGCTCGATGAGCATCAGGGGCGTTATCGAAATGGACAACCTGCATATTCGCTTGTGCCAGATATAAACTTAAAATCTCGGCACTGCTAGAGTCATCTTCTACATATAAAACAGTATATTGGTCAGACATGGGAAAGTACTTTTTGTACTGATTGTAATTATTAGATGTACAATTGTGAAGCACAAAAGTCGCGATGGCTGGAACCTATCGCGACCAAAAGACGATGAGAGCAACAATGGAATCTAACTAATTTGCGCGCTGATCAAAGCTCTGATCTCACTCAAGGTGGTTTCTTTTAATAGCTGTCCATCTTCAAACACCACTTCTAACAAACCCTGCTTTTCTTCTTCCTCGGTCACATTGTCCTTGCAGATCAACTCACCATTTACGCGTTCTACTTTGAGCAGTCCCTTTGCTGAGCGCTTTTTGCTGTCGGTTTTTGGCTCTTTAAAAATTGCCACACGCTGGTTATTTTTAACCACACTAGTTGCTTTTACCGCAGAGCCATGGGTATCGCGAGTGACATATTGGTAGCTATATGAGCCAATGCCGAGCACCACTTTGGACGCAAATCCTTTATCCATCAGTCGCTGTAGAATTTGACGCTGACGTTCAAGGGTAATTGCATCGCCATATATTGCGCCAATATGCTCGTCTAGCAATTTAAAGCCCTTATCGGTCACAGTGCCACCAAAGGTATCCCAGAGACATTCTATCAGTCCTTTTACTTCACACTCCTGCAGCTGCCTTGAGTGAGGCTCAACTGCATAGTAATTTCCCTGCCAACGATACGCTTCAAAGCCATCTGTCATTGCCATTTCTTGCGCTTGCTGCTGAGAGTCAACCAACTCGCTATATTCTGATACTGGTGAGACACAATACCCAGTCAGGATTTTCACCGGATCTCCGGAGTCTGGACGGATCACCACAGTGCCATCACGCGCCATAATCTCTGCTTTTAATTCTGGTAAATACTCGGTGACTAGCTTCCAAAAATCCCAAGTATCAGAGACCACACTGAGGATCCCGGTCGGTGACTGCTCACGCATCAAATATTGGAAAAACTCGATTTCACCTTCTTGGATCCAAGAACAGGTTACAGAGTGCTCGGTTGCGTCTACTGAGCAGCCGACCAGCTCTTTGTCGACATCTGCGCCATAGTACTTTTCAGCAAATAGTACCGCAGGAATAGTATCCGTCCCCACAAGGCCAGACGCAAGGTGACCAAAACCACTCATAGCCGCAGCGTGCTTACCAAACATGCCGCGAAAACTAAAATCATGACCCTGAAACGGCACGATCTCCTGAGGTAAACCGGTTTTTTGAGCAAATTCTCGGAACACTTTTAAATATGCAACTGAGGTGGTAGCGCTCGTTTGGATTGGCCAGTTTTCGCAGCTTAAGACAGTCTCAATCATATTGGTTAGCCATTCAAATCCAGGCTTGGTATTGACCACAGTGATGGGCGGCACCTGATACGGTACTAAAGTCCCTTCTGGCAGCGCTTTAATCCTCAGCGGTAAATAGCCTAAGTCGTGTAGCGCCTCGAGATAACCTACATCCACCGGGTAGCCCAACATTGCTGTCATGATCCGTCTATGATTTGCCACAGCGGTGTGCTTGTCGGCTGCGAAAAAGTCTTGCCACTCTTCTTGTAAGTAACTTTTGATAAAATACTGCAGCCCCACAAAAGCCACTTTATCGTTATTTGCAACATTACTTAATTTACCGCTGCGCGAGGTAAAGTTTGCATAAACCTCTGTCACTTCAGGATGATAGGCGCGGCTGTGAAATTCTTTATACACGTCTTTTTGCATACTTGCTGCGGTAATTGTCATGACAATATTCCTTATAATTCAATCATGTTAAATTGCACATCGTGGTGTTCAACCAAGTCGCCGTTATCACGGCACGAATTAGTCGTATAAACGGTATCGATCAGTCCACTAAAAACGCCTAATCCTTGAGAGAAAATACCGTGTGTTACGTAAAGCGCAATTGAGTTAGCGCCTTGTGCTTTTAGTACCTTAGCAAGTTCGGTGAAGGTTCTACCACCATCGCAAATATCATCAACGATCAGTAAATCTTTACCCTTTACCTCACCAAGTACCTGCGTTTGTACAATTTCACCCGTTTTAAGATTTCGTACTTTTTGTGCTTGGATAACCTCAACCTCACCACCAAAATGCTGCGCAATTTTCAGTGTTTTTTTACTCGCTCCAGCATCTGGTGAAACTAAACTGAGCGCACCGCACTGCAACTGTCGCTGTAAAGCCGGACACTGAGATATCAATGTCGTTTGCTCAACATTTTCCACTCGCTCAAGGAGTGCAGGTACAACGTCGCTATGTGCATCCCACACGGTGACTTTGTCTAGCGCCAGTTG
Organism: Pseudoalteromonas sp. A757; assembly: GCF_004103285.1. Lineage (NCBI taxonomy): Bacteria > Pseudomonadati > Pseudomonadota > Gammaproteobacteria > Alteromonadales > Pseudoalteromonadaceae > Pseudoalteromonas > Pseudoalteromonas sp. A757. The sequence goes on along the minus strand of NZ_QNQN01000069.1, from coordinate 200,466 downwards.
ATTGATAAGTGACGCCATCACTTTTGCACCTAGCGCTTCGCCCGTCACGCATACTCTGTCTTGGCGCGCATAGGGGAAATAGGGTAACACTAATTCTATTGGCGTCCGCGCCAAACAAAGTCGCTTCAATGCATCCACCGCCATCAGTAAACGCATGATATGAGAAGAATTGGTCACTCTGGCTGTGATTTGCACTTTTTCGCAATCACAGAAATCAAATGCCTTGAAACGAATATGCTCTTCCCCGCCTGAGAAGGTAAATGCTTCATATTGAACATCTTTTTTGTTTCCAGAGAATTCATAACTCGTGACTTTCATAACCTTTCCTTAATAATGTCCCTAAGACACAAATAAGGTATCAAACATTTTTTGATCAATCAACATCTTTATGTCTAAAGGACATTTAGTGTTTATTTTTAACATAGGGATATTCAGTATATTTGCCATACTGACTACAATTGTTTATTGTGTCTAAAAGACACAAACTAAAAATCTCATGAGCCCTGATTACGATTTAACCCAATACCAAAACCCACTGTTCACGGTAGACAGCGTGTTATTTACAATTTTGCAGGACAGCTTAAAAGTGCTGCTGGTAAAACGCGCTAACGCTCCCTTTAAAGGCCGCTGGGGATTACCTGGGGGGTTTGTTGATGTTGAGCTGGATGACAACACGGATATGAGCGCGTTGCGTAAGATCAAAGAGAAAACCAGTGTTGCCCCACAATACCTAGAGCAACTTCAGGCTTTTTCTGGGATCAACCGTGATCCGCGAGGCTTTAGTGTCACCTTGGTTTATTACGCCTTGATTTCACCTCAGCAAGTGGCAACGCAAATTGACTCAGTAGATGATGTGAGATGGGTAGATCTTAGCGAGATCCCAGATCTCGCCGTGGCTTTTGATCATAAACACATTATTGAAAAGGCCAAGGCACGGCTGCAGCAAAAGGCGTTATATTCCATGATCCCGGTTTATTGTTTGCCTGATCAATTTACCATTGGACAACTCAAAACCGCCATCGAGGCCATTATCGCCAAACCCATTCAGCGCAAGAGCTTAGTAAGACGTATCGAAGCCTCAAACATGTTTGAAGCACTAGATGAAAAGGTCAAGTCAGGCGGACGTTTAGCGCAGCTCTATAAGCTAAAGCCTGATGTCGATATCGTGCATTTTGAGCGCAATCTGAGCTTAGGATAAGATGCGATTGTACGGTGTTCATTATAGAGTTATCACTGCCCCTTGCAGATAATCAAGCTCCTGACACCGCATTTGCAGTAACTCAATAAAATCTCTGGTGTAAGTCGGTGGAGTTCGTTGATTTGGCCAAAGTGCGTAGATGCTGCGAATAAATTGGCAGTCACCGATATAGCTAAATGTGGTTTGAGATTGCGCTGCCAACGCTGCAATTTCTGTCATCGGCAAGACGCCAGCACCGTTAGCCGAGCCTACCAATTTACGCACTAAGGTAATATCACCCACATAAGAGACGTGACTAAACTGCGCCAGCAGTGCTCGCCACTCATCGGTTGCAGGCAGTTGCGATGCTTTAAAGGGCAAAAATAGGGTTTGTGTAGTCGCAATTTCCGTGGCAACCACCACTCTTACCGCGATTTTCCCCAGCTGTTTTTGATAGACGCTAGAATCCTCCAGCTCGCCAACACGGATCGCTAAATCAAAGCGTTTTTGGCTTAACAAGGCCACACTGTTGGCAGGTTCAACATGTAATTGAATATCAGGATGTTGCGACTGAAACGATTGCAGTGCATCGTATAATGGATCAATTATTAGGTTTTGCGGGCATAGCAGGTGGAACGTCTTAGCTTCTAGTGTCGAAAGCGTTTCACTTTTTGCATGCAGCGCAAGCAGTGGATCAGCCATCTCATCGACTACAGCTTGACCATGATTCGTTAATGTAAGTCCTCTGGCGCTACGCAGTAATAGCGGATAACCAAGCTTGTCTTCTAGCGCTAACATCCGTTTAGATAGCGTCGGCGCGCCTATGCCAAGGTCTTCTGCCGCCTTGGCAAAGCTTCCTCGGCGGCTTACCTCAACAAAGAGTCTTAAGTCATCTAGCATAGTTATCTCCGCAATCTTAGCTTTCCATTTTTGCCATTCTGATCGGCTGGCAACTCCCTACAATCATACCAACAGCCAAAGGAGGAAACATGCAAAAACTCATTTTTACATTACTGCTGTCATTGTGCCTATCGTTTATGGTGTCTGGATGGGTCACGTACATCAATTTGGGATTAATGGCGGACTTTACCACGCGATGGGCACATGCCTTTGCTAATGCTTGGCCAGCTTCTTTTACCGCCGCCTATGTTTTATCAGCCCCAGTTACCGCCGTTACTAAACGTATTATGGAGAAATACCATGGCCAACAACCACTATAACGTCAACTTTATCGCCCATATCACACCTAAAACCGAGCACTATCAAGATTGTATTAACGCAATCCAAGAGATCTTGCCAGCCACTCGAGCAGAAGTAGGATGTTTACGCTTTGAACTTTATGAAAATGAAAACCGCACCCAGCTTACCTTAGTTGAGCGCTTCGTCGATCAAGCCGCGTTCGATTTTCATCATCAGCAAGCTTACACCAAACAGGTATTTACACTGTATCAAGGATGGTTGGCAAAAGCGGTGGATATTATCGCCATCAAACCACTTTAATTTGCACTTTTAAGAAGTTAAGCGCTTCTCCATAAGCAATGATAGAAGCGCTTTAAAGCGCTAAGTTAGCGAGGCACTTAGCAGCAAAGTGGAGTCATTGAAAAAGCCGTTGTGTTATCGAACAAATTCGGATGTAATTGCTGAACAAATGTACACCACCACAGTCAGTAAGGAACGTAAATGGCTACTGGAAGTCAGGGAATAAAATCACACTTTTTGCACACATCTACAATTTCCTTGTTAGCCGTGACCCTGTGGCTTTGTAACACACTCAGCACCAACCTAAACTACGGCTACCTGATGATATTTTTTGCAAGTTTCCCTATTGCCTACTTCCTAAAATTAGACCATTTTCTCGCCACCTTTTTATCATGGCTATTGATTCTCTTAGCGGATAAATTCCTCAGTATCCATATGCTGCTGCCGCAAAAAGCTTATGATGGATTAATATTTATAGTCTTAAACGCATTAATATTGAGCGCACCTGTGCTCATTCTAAAAGTATCTATGTGTGTATTTCCGCGCCTCCGCCCTATATTCCACAAACAAAACCCTAAAAACCACCACACAAAATAATTGTATTTGGCGTATCGAGAGTGAAGTATAGCTATGTCTGACAGTGGGTCTACCGTCATTTCTTTAAGGTATATAAGTTTTATATAAAAGCGCTTAAAATTTATACATATAACCTTAATACTCTCATTGATATTGGTAAAAGTGGTATGAGGGAGTATGACCAACAACACTAGTGCAGTTGCTCCTTGGCTAGGCTATACAGCACAAGAATATAAACTGGTGCAACGATTGTTAAATGCAAAGAAAGGGAACGTTTTAGGCTTCGAAATTTTGGATGATGTTCAGGAGCAGTCCGACAAAAGAACTGTTCTTGAGCAAGATAAAATTAGCATAGCTCGTAGGATAGCACTCTGCCGCTATTCACACTTCTATATTGGTTACTTGTCAGCTATCAAAATTAGCTGACAAGTAAAGCTAACCTCACTGAGCGGTGGCTAAAACGTCCCCTTTTGCCAAAGCACTTGCCCTTGTTCGCCAATCACCTGTATCCGATGCGCTTCTGTCACCGATGGCCACTCCAACCTTTTCAGCTGCTGGGTTATCACTTCATCTGGGACGACTCGTGCTCTTGCTCTGTTATTTTGTCTAAGTTGTACTTCACCTTGTTGAAATACGACTAACGTCACGAGCGCACCGTAGTCACACCCTAAATCGCAAAGTATCTTACGAAAATCTTTTCGCAGGTTTGTCGCATCCCACACAACATTTTCCTTCGCTGCTAATGCTTTTTTCAGCTTTTGCTTGGCGGCTTGTAGCACCTGACCACGGTTTTTTTGACTCGCGGAACGACCGTTAATCTCGCCTCTTAGTTCATCCAAAGAGACCAGTGTAAATCCTTGAAGATGCTTTGCTATCCAACTGGATTTACCGCTCCCACTCGCTCCACACATGATATAAAAATGACCATAGTGCTTTGCCTGTTGGTAAAATTTGATAGGAGCTTCTTCAGGAACTGTAATTTCGCCAAAAGCCATTTGTCTAACTGTATAAGCAGTAATGAAGCACTGTTCTTCAACAGTTGGGTATCGCGATATATTAGCAAGCAGTGATTCAGCCGGATCTGCAACTGACCAAAGCTCATATTCTTGAGCAAACATTTTAAACAAGCTCAGCAGTTCAATTTGGATATCCTGATCTGGGCAGATACGACCTCGCATATCTGCAACTTCGAGCCAGTAGAGCATCTCGAGATCAGCATTTAGCGCTAAATTAAGATATTCACTGAAGCCTTTGTTTTTAACTACCAATAATTTGGGCATTTGATGAAAACCGACTAATGCTAAAATCGTTTGAATAGTCTGCATTGGCAACGGTAAGTCAACGAGTCTACTTGCTAGGTAACTCATCCCGATCGCCTCATGCCGCGGTGCAACAATCCGCCGTTGACCATCAATCTCCTTCGCTCTAGTCACGACAGGCTTGGCAATATCATGCAACAGCGCAGAGAGTATCAGCACCTGCCTTCGCTCCCCCTTTATATGAGAGGCAGAACTCTGCAGCAATGCATAAAGTGCTTCCAATACCATATTGGTATGAATGGCAACATTACCTTCCTCATGCCAAATAGTATCTTGTGGTGTTGCTTCAAGTTCGTGCAAAAGGGGAAAGGTTTCCCCCAACATGGCTAAGCACTCTGTAAAATCAGGCTGATGTTGCTCTGCAAGCAAAGGCAACCAATCCGCTACTTTTTTCTTCGCTAACATACAGTGTTACTCCTCCATGAGTTTGTTTGGTGTAATAACGCTATGCATCCAATGCTTATCCGACACAATATGATCTGAGCGCACCCATTTGGCAACACAATTAACAAACTCATCATAATGGAAGGCATCAGCCACTCTGACCACATAGCCTTCTTGTAAGTTTGTATCTACAACAATACTTTTGATGGTTTTTTCGCACCATGCCCCACGATAGAGCACCTTTGGATTATGCAGACCAAGCTCATTAAAAATAGCTTGGCTATCATCCCAACTTAAACACTCGTTACTCGCGTTCCACACAGAAAAAGCGAGGAAGTAGCTAGGCAACTTCTGATAATGAATGGCGTGCTTTGCATACAAGTTTTCACCACAGATACGCCATCCTTTTGGAATCTTTAGACCTATTTGAGCCTGTAGTGCTTTTACCCAAGAGCGAGATGGATGAAAACGACTGTCGAGTGAACGTGCATGCAAATAATCAGCATACAAAGTGGTATTTTCACCATCCATTTTTTCGGTCACGACTACTTGTTTGTTTTTAAAGTGTTCCGTATTGGCACACCTTACATCATCACTTGTGATCCCTTTTGACCACACCAAGTGCGGAGTTCGAGGATATTTAATTCTCATCTTAGTTGCTCCATTTTTAAAATTAAAAAGCCAAGTTGGTACTTGGCCGCAAAATCAGCAATTAATAGCGACAAAACGACTTATTGTGTTCTCAATTGCTTGTTCCCGATGGAATTACATTGCTCTATCCTCTTCCCTACAACCTTATTAACACCCAAAATGGGCTGGGTTAAACCACTAAAATACTCGCGACGCTGTCTCGTAGTAGCGTCACTAGCTCGTCATCCATAAATTGATATTCGTCAGGAATATCCAACACTTGAACATTTTTATAGCGCAATAGATTGGCGTATTGTGCACGCAGCCGCGATTTATGTTTTTCTTCCATGACTAAAATAATATCGGCCCACTCAATATCACTCACCTTTACACTGCGACGTGCTCTTGGGCTTGTGCCTGCCGATCTCACGCTAATACCCGGATGATTTTTCCAGATACGCTCAGCGGTTGGACTGCGCCATTGGTTGCGACTACAGATAAATAACACATTAGTTGTCATGCAGAGCTCCTATATTAAACGGCACCCTTGGGCTGAACTGGTTTCCTTTAAAAGTATTTTTAGGATTACCGCGTTGTAGCGCCTGATGCTGCTGCCACCTTGCTTTATCACGAGCCATTTCCTCAGCATCTGCCTGCGCGGCCAATTTCTGTAGTAATAACGCCTTTGCAACGCGCTTATTGGCATGCTGACTACGTTCACTCTCCACTCGCACACTCAATCCTGATGCAATATGCGTCGCTCGTACCGCTGAGTCTGTGGTATTAACATGCTGCCCACCAGCACCTGAGGCGCGACAAGTTTGATAGCGAATATCGGATGCCATTGCGACTTCATCTATCTCGGCCATGCTGCCGCTAAAGAACCAATTTTTCCGTTTATGTTTGGCACGAAATGGGCTCTGACACACCCACAACTGCGGGCCATGCCAATACTCGGCAAGCGCTTTTGCGTCCCTCGAAAGCTGTAGCAATACGGATTTCATGCAGCCTTTGTGTGCATGCATTTCTTGCGCTAACACGGTACATTCTGCGCCTATTGCTTTGGCTTGTTTATTGACTAAGTTGAGCGCCAATGCAACGGCTTTCCCGCACTCTGCTGGGCCTTGACCGGCTGAAAGTTGCAACAAGATCATGATGAACAGCTCCCGTTGGTTTTAAATGTCAGCACCGGACGCAATATTGCAACCACTTCTATCAATCCAGCGTCAACCAAATCACTAACAATGGTTTCACACTTTTTATAAGCTTGCGGCGCTTCATCGTAAAGCAACTCCTTATTGCCACAGATCACACGACTCCCCAATGCTGTGCGATAAAGATCTTCGCGTTTATATTTGTGACTCAAGCGGCTTTGGCAGTCACCTCGCTTCCACTTTCGACCAGCACCATGAGCCAAAGAATATAAACAGGCCGTTAACGCAGGCGCATTGTTTACAGGCTGAACCAAATAGCTATAGTCACCTCGTGAGCCGGGGATCACGACAGCACCTTTGTCACTTGGGGTCGCACCTTTACGGTGCAGCCAACCAGCGCGGCCATCAATAACTTTTGGGCACACGAGGTTGTGATTAACATCTAGCGTACATTCACCATCGCTACGAATGGCTGCGAGAAATCTTTTTGCAATCAAAAAGCGGTTTAACTCAGCCCAGCGCACCGCTTCATCATGGCGTGCCAAATAGCGTGCGCTTTCACTCTCCGAGCCCGCTTCAGCCACTAAGCCATCATGATTAAAACGCGCAATATGGTCGACTAAAATGGCTTGCCCAAGCCCACGCGAGCCTGAGTGAACCAGCAGCTGTAAATACTTTTTATCAAGGCCAAGCGCAGTAAACGCGGCTTCATTGTAAACACGTTCCACCGCTTGAAACTCGGCGAAGTGATTACCGCCGCCAATCGTACCCAGTGCACTTTCAAATAATCCAGCTGAAATATCACGATGTGTCATTTCAGCTTGAACAGTCTCTTGCCAACTTGCATCGAGCGGCTGCTCGATGTCTTCTAGCCGTTTAGCAAACTTATCGACATTAACTTTGGCAACCTTTGTGGTGGTTTGCCACAGCGCCATGCCACAGCCAATATCGTTTCCGACTAACGCGGGATACAGCCGGTCTAGGCTAAAAAATGCCGCGCCGATTGGATAACCACGTCCCGGGTGCAAGTCAGGCATACCTGCAACACGATGCATACTGGCTAGTTCAGCTGTTTTTGTAAGTTGTTGGATCGCAGCGCCTTCAATCCAAGTGTCTTGAGATGCAAATAGACACACGCGATCAGAAATTTGTTGGACGGATCTGCCCATAGTTACCAATACCTTTCAATGAGGTTTAAAAATAATTGTGTATTGGCAGGTCTAGAGTGGCTTAGTTATAGCAATCAAATGTTAGGTTGCATAGGCAACACAAAATCGCTAAATACAGCTTTCGCAAGCTAGGAAATATTTATTCGCGCTCGCGAATTACAGAGAAAGACCTGCAAAGGATAAAATTGTATGTGTCATGTTTTTCTCTCCTCTACAGTGAATGAATGGTTAGAATCGCGGCAAGTGTAAACAGTTTGGGAACGTAATGCAACTTCTGACAGAAATTACACCCTTTCTGAGTATTGGGAATTTTCATAAAGGCGATATACTGAGATGGAGTACAACAATAAAAGGAGAATGCCATGCCCGGATTACCAGCTGCACGGATTTCAGATATGCATGTCTGCTCTATGGTAACAGGCACCGTGCCACATGTAGGTGGACCAATATCAGGCCCCTCGGTGCCTAACGTGCTAATTGGAAATATGCCTGCTTCTGTTGTTGGCGATATCGCTGTCTGTGTTGGTCCACCAGATACCATAGTAAAAGGCAGCACCAGTGTGCTTATTAGTGGCAGACCAGCGGCGAGAATGGGTGATACCACCAGCCATGGTGGCAATATTGTGCTGGGAATGCCAACCGTACTAATTGGCTAACAGACGCCGCGTAAACGTAGCTTCAACAAGCGAATGCCTTTCAAGTGAAAGGCATGTTCAATTAGATTTTCAATGACAAGCCTTGATAGTCTTTCAATGGGAAGCCTTTCATCGAGCCATGTCGCTGCAGCCATTCAGTTAATATTTTCATCCATTGGAAGCCAAGTTTAAAATTCCAAATTGGATTAAATAGCGGCACATAGTCCATTTGTACTAATTGTGCTCGTAGCGTTATCACATCCTGCTCGCTTTCCATAATCCAAATACGAGAATCGGGAAAATACACCACGGCCTCATAATCCAGCTCATCAACCATAGGTCGACCAGCTTCATCACTGTGGTGAACCATCCACCCACCACTGCCTTCATTCATACAGCCAGTGTTGACGCGTACCGCTATTTCTTCGATCAATAGAGAAAGATTACCAGTGTGAGGACCTTCTTGGCGGCTATATTCATCAAATGTGCGAATAAACTTATCACTGCCATCCACGTCTCGTTGCCAAAAGCCATCCTTTTTACCATTGGTGGCTGCTCGCACGACCGCTCTTTCTTCTTCACCGAAAAACTTGTCCTTCGGAAATACTCCCCACAAGTCGTAATCACCTGTTTGCACGCCTTTGTAATTTGATGGTGCTTTGGCACCATAACCTAGCGGGTTTGTTAGTCCACAAAGTTGTACATAGGTATGTCCAGATTGCAGCGTGATAGTATGTTTACGGGGATCCGGACAGGCTGCAGCAAGGGTATTACTCGCATCATAGCAAACTGCCCAGTCGCTCTGTTCTGGTCCGTAGGCACGAGACGCTGGCTGAATTTGGCTTACCTTAATCAATAAAAAAGCATGTCGCTGCCCGTCTTTAGCAGCTGCAGTCACTTTGATGATATGGTCATTCACGGTTTCTTGTGCGTAGCCTTTACTGGCTCGCTGCATTAGCCCTGCCATCGCCTGTCGACGAGCATCCGTAATATAAAGCGGAATAGACATTGCGCCATATTTATTAATTGCTTCGGCTACCTTCCCTTCTTGCCAGCCTCTCGCCTTACCCCCAGTGCCCTTTTTTCCAAGGGCAGGATCTGCTAAGACAAAACCAGCCATTGGTCCCCAATCACATGATTTAGCCTTAACATGATAGCCTTTTGTGGCGTAGCCTTGTGTGATTAGCTGGGTTGCATAAATACCAACCGCGCGAGAAGAAATAACACAGTTAGTCTCTTTTGCTACACGCGCAAACACCGCTGAATGGGCTTCAGGGATCCCAGCTAATAGCTCCGCATTTTCTATTCCGCTTTTCAACGCTATATCCTTAGTAATGATCCATTACAGTTACAATATCAACTTGATTTGAGCACGAAGCGATAACCCCAAATGGGCTATAAACCTCAAAAAACTATTTTACTCACTGCCGCAGACCCTATGCTTTGTGCCCTGCTAACACGCTATATCGTCTGTTTATTTTTTCTAACGACATCGCTAGTGCCTGCAGCGCATTTCTCTCAGATTGGCTCGAGGCATTCAGCTTAGTCATCGCAGGACGACGTGGACTCGTCCGGTGTGTCGAGTCCAGCTGTGACAACCACTTTTGCGTCGGATAAAGCACATCCCGCTGCAAAATTTCTATTCTACTTGCAATTAACGCTAAGCATTTTGGGATCTGTTCACACTTACTGGGCCTTGTAAAAGCATGTTTGCGCTGGCAAAAGAATTGGTAATATTTACCAATTCCACTATCTATCGCTTTGGTTATTTCATGACGACGACCAAACTTTACCCACGTAAGTTTTTTCCACTGCGCAATGTTAACAGGCGTACTTTCTATACTATTCAAGTCACTAGACAACGACCCTTTACCTAGCAAAGTGTGCGCTAACATCTTGTAGTCCAGCGTCTGCAATTCCATCTCCAATTTCTTTAATTGCGATAAGTAGTCCAGCTTGTTTGTACTTTGTTGCTTCAGTACTTTTTTATTGAATAACTCAACTTGGTCCAACACGCTGACGCCCTGTTTTACAACCGTGTTAGCACTACTCAATGACTTGTTATTAAACAGCTCAACCTGATCAAGCACACTGACCCCACGCTTTACCTGCGTTTTACTTGGTGCCAATTGTGACGGGTTAAAACGCGTCACTTCATCGAGTAACCCCAAACCACGCTTTTCTAGCGTCGTCACCGAGTTCAACTTTTTGTTATTAAAAAGCTCGATATCATCAAGTAGTCCATGCCCCCGTTTTTCCACGGTTACCGTTGGCTTCAAGCTAGACTTATCGAACCCTCTAACCTCGTCCAATACAGATTTAGGTTTTGATAATTCGACTTTACTGAGTAGCGATTTATCAAAATTTTGTACTTGTTGCAGAAAAGGCGCTGGACCTACTTCGCTTGCCTTTGTTTTTAAATCTTTAAGTCGAATTTTGCGTGACTCTATGTATTCCTGCGCTCGCTCTTTGAGTGACTCAAATTCAGACAAATGCTCGTTACAATAGTCTAGCCAAACAGCCATATCAGTGTTGTCTCTAACCGTTGCAAACAATGTGGAGTCGGTTGCATTAACAATAAGGTACGCAGCAACTAATGGGTCTTTAAGGAGGTTATCATCCAAATATGGATGATATTTGTTGATTTGTAATAAATATCGATTAATTTTACGCGTGTAGTAATACTCTTTTGCCAGTACTGCGATTTTCTGCACGTAAAAAGCCGTGAGCGTCAGCACTTTCGTTACATTTCCGGGCAATGTGATCCCGGAAATGACGGAAAAACTGTTATCAATTGCTTTGACCAATTGTTTACCCGCTTCGGCCATCGCCAATAAAAACTGATTGTTAGCAAACGTCGTTAATGCGGTTCTTAATTGATAAGTTTTATTCGCCAGCATCATCGTTTTACTATCTTTAAAACGCTGAGAACAAGCTTTGGCAGCCATTTTCACCGCTTCAGTGTAGTCTTTCACCGACTTCGCGGCAGATACAATGGCATTGATCCCAGGCACCAAAGCGATACAAATTTCGGCGACTAAACTGATCAACAGCTCACGAATGCTCACCCAGCATTCTTTGACGAATAACATAAAGTCTTGCGCTATGCCTTTCAAAAAGTCGATCACGGTTTGCGCAATTTCCTTTACCCAGTGGTAGCCCTGCTTAACTGCCGTTGCCATGACATTCCCACTTTTAACTTGGCTGACGATTGAGTTAGCAATTCTATGAATTTCAGAGGATTCTCGTCGTTGCTCTTCATTATAATTTGACTGTACTTGGCGGTCTTTCTCTTGCTTTTCGCGCTTTGACTGTGTGATGTCTTTCTTTGCCTGCTTGACCATGTCTTTTAAGTCATCTTTATACAGAAACTTTGCACGGCTGCCATACAAGATCCTGACACAGTCTCGCTTGGCCTCTTTGGCAAGCAACAGTGAAAAGTCATCGATATCTTGGTCTTCTTCCTTCGGGAAAAGGAAGTTATGCAAACGCTCAACAGGGAAGTTATTATCAGCCGAGTTACGTAAACTAGAACGCCAGCCATCCTGTTTTAAATATTTCTCTTCTTTACTAACCTGCCATAGAAAGTAGGCACTTTTTAGTTCTCTAAAGTTGGCTGGGGTCGCAGATTCTCGATAGGCTGCGACTTTACTATCAACTTTACGCAACAATTTCCCTCTTGGTGTCAGCCTAATACTCGTGTCATTACGCCATGTATTAAGGATATGAGTGGTGGCAAAGGGCATGTGCGCTCCAAGATTATTAATCAATCATAGATAATAATATTGCAGCATTGATAGCATGGCCAACCATATTTTCGGGTGGTAGTACCACAGGTAACTCAGGCGCAACTATTGAACCTGTTCCCGACCAAAAGACAGAGTAAGCTAACCAACCAAACGCGTTGTCTAACCCCACCCGCTCAGCGAGCTGTTGTGCACGAATACGCAAAGTTTCACTAGGTGATTGCAACCAACTCTCAACACAGCTCAATACCTTGAGTTCATCATCTGCTTTCCCCCCAGAGGCCTTCACGACTTGAAGCCCCCATCGGATCGCATTCATTACCGCTAAGCCATGCGCAACGAGTTGAATTGCATCTCGCTCAAGGTCAGCTTTTAGTAAAGCCGATACCGCCTGCCGTGGGGTTAATGTGGGTTCCAGTAACTTGCTTGCTTCTTCAGAAGCCTGATATCGACTGATAATAGTCGCAATCGATGCTTGCTTGAGTTGCCCTAGCACTTGCTCGTTAATTCTCGTCATCAATATACTCAGTTAATTTTGACCAATGCGCCGCTGATCTCAGCCATTGCCGTACCACTCAATTTGGCCATCGCCGTTGAGGTGACTTGTGCACCCGCCGTTCCCTCTAACTTAGCAATCGCGGTCGATTTTACGTTAACACCTGCCGTACCCTCTAAGTTTGCCTGCGCGGTTGCTTTAAGATCTAAATTTGCTGTCGCACTAATTTTGGTGGATGCTTGGCTTGAGGTTGTCAGATTCATGGCTGATATTTTTGTATCTTGAGACGATTTAAGCTCAATGGCAGAACCTTCTATCTTGATACCAGAACTTGAAATAGTAATTTTATTACTGCCCACTTTCAGCTCAATCTCGGTGTCCCCTTCAAGCGCAATTTTATCTGCTTTTAAGCTGTAATTTTTGGTCACCGAGACAGTTTGTGATTCTTCAACTGTCGTTGTCTGGTTTTTCTTAACCGTTAAACTATCGTCCGCGTTGATTAAACTCGTGGCATTGTTGGCAACCGTAATGGAGAGATCTTTACCTGATGTAATAGAAAGCAGCTCTTCGCCTTTTTTATCATCAAAACAAATTTCATGCGCGGTATCATCAGCCAAACCTGTTTTGATACTCGACTGTGTCGCATCTTTTTGTGGATAGAGTGGTTTAGTATTGCTGTTAAACACACTACCAATAACGATTGGCTGATCAATGTCACCGTTTATAAAATCTACGATAACCTCATCGCCTATGCGCGGAATAAATTGCATCGCCGCTTTACTGCCCGCGGTTTGCTGCATCACACGTAAATAACAACTAGTTGATTTTTCGTCTGTGGTATCCCAGTAGAAATGTACTTTGACTCGGCCATCCGTGTCTTGATTGATTTCGCCTTTGCTATCTAATGAACCACTTTCGGTTACCACCACCGCTGACGTAATACCCCGTGCCAACGGTTTTTTGGGGTAAGGTGGCGTTAGCGGAAGCGCCTCATCGCGACACTGAACCACACAGCGATAGCTCGCGCTTTGGCTTGATTGCTGCACATCAATGTGATGGTTAACCGCCAATACATTATAGTCACCCTCTAGTTGACTATTAACGTGGGTCGCCACGGTAAGCTTATTGCCCACCACCACCACGTTTGCATCCGTCTCCATCTCGATATCACCACCGCAGGCTTGCTCTGCGCTATTAAGTTGAGCCGCAAGCGTGCTGACATCACTAAAGTCATTACTATCACTATTTAACGCTACATGCTCAAAGTTATTTGAGGTTATCGTCGTCACACTCGAATTAGAAAGCTGGCTTTTGGCGGATTCTACTTTCGTTTTCGTATAGTTATAACCTGCCAATGACAGAGATTTTTTAACCAGCTTTTGCTGTGGTTCGAAACGCTGTAGCAGCAAGTTTTTTGCCGTTTTAACCTGCGCATGATCAAATTTAGCTTGGCTATTGCTATCGAGTGGCGAACTTGCACTATGAACCTGCAAGGTGTGCTTGCCACTATCTTGAGAGAAATAAAAGATAACTCCAGATTGCGACATTAAACGCGTCACAAACTCCAAGTCGGTTTCATCATATTGAGTACAGTATTCCAATTTAGCGGTTGGCATAGTGCCAAACTGGTACATCCCTTTAAACCCTGCTGTATCGAAAATATCAGACAAAATGTCTTTTGCTGACTGAGCTTGATAGATCCGATAGGTGCGATTAAAACTGAGCAACCATAACCAAGATTTCAACGTTAGCTTAAAGCGACGAAGCGCATCAGCACGGCTATCAAGCTCATTAATTTCAACGACATAAGCCTGATATTCAAGTAAGTTATTGGGTCGTCCAGCAACATCTTGATACCAGTTTAAGGTCATAGTGTCCCCTAACGTATCTGAGATATCATCGCCGTCAGTGACTAACTCAATTTCTGCAGAGACACCTTTATCTACTGCATCACTAATATCGCAATAGTTCAGGCGATAAGCTTTGCCGCTACTTGTCTTAGCAACTAAGTAGCTAACTTCACCTGCAATATAAGTTTCCATGTTCACACCTTAATCGACGGGTAATATCACTGCAAAACGGTATCGGGTACGAATAACCGAGAGAAAAACTCTGGGTTTAGCAAACTCGCCTCATCGCCTGCGCCCTTCATGCTCAACACGACAGCTGCACCTTGTTTGTTGCTCACCTCAACCGTATCTCGCCCACTTTGTTGTTGGTAACGCTCAACCAAGCGCATGGGAGACCAGACGCCCTCCAGTGTATGCGTCATTTTTTGGTTGCTCAGGTCAGTTAACACCAGCTCTAGTGATTGCTCTGTAAAATCTGTCGGCCAGCTAAACTGAGTTTCAACCAAAGGACCATGGGTATAGGTTAGTTTTCGCTCACCAACACGCAATGTAAATTCACTCAAGGCTGCAGACATCGACTTTGGCGCAATCACTATATTCAGCTTAAGGTTGCCATCTTGGCCATAAAGTTCTCGCTGAAGCTTGCCGTAAGTGGATAAAAATGTTGTGACTTCAGGTGATAGTGAAAGCGCAGCCTGACGACCAAATACCGGAAATTGTAGCGTGCCATCAACAGAAACAAACTGCCCTAAGATCTGCTCCTCAAAATTACTGATTGAACTATTGGGCGCAAAAAATGCGGCCAGTGCGCTGAGTTTAAGGTCTTCGCCAGATTTATTAAATGGGTAGTAAACAGCAACATTTTTACGGTAAGGCGCTACCACGTCTTGCTGCCACTTTTCTTGTAAGTACTCTGATGTTTTGCGCTTTACATGCGTTGCAGTTTCACGCAATACCAAATCTACCAGCTCCGCCATTAAAGGCTCATCGTAACGGGTTAACCACAGCCCTGAAAAGGCCTTGAAGTTATTAGGGTCTTGTAGCTGTTGAAAATAGCTTAGCCCGGGGATCACAGTGCTATCCGCCTGTGTTTTCCAATCCTTCAGCGCTTTTAACTGTGCCACAAACGCTTGATACTGCTTTGATAAACTTTCAGCGCTTTGCACTAGGATTGGACTATCAGAGAATGCTTGACGGATTTTACCCGCAATTTCGTTAAACTCTTTTGCCCGCTCGATTTCCAATAACTGTTGCTTATTTAAGCTCTGATTAGCTTTATCAATTAGTTGCTGCGCTTTTTGTGCTTTGGCTGCGACCTTCTTCGGGGCATTAACGGCAATTGCATCAGCCTTTTCAAAACTCGGCACTTCCACTTGCGGCAGATAGATATAGGCTCGAAGTGTAGTATATAGCTGCAACAGAGGTGATTGCTCACTTTCGGTTAACTCAGAAAGCAATACCTCTAGCGACAGTTCTGGAGCAAGGTGGATCCCCGAGTAGTACTGTCTCCAAAAGCTGATATAGTCATTAATATAGCTAAACTTTATATAGTTACCGATGCGAGTTAGTTCTCGCTTGGATGGCGGGGTTTGAAATAACCCATGATTGTCTTGCACTAGCTTCTGCATAAACGCCGACTCCGGCAAAAACGATAGCTGTTGCAGTGCTTTAGGCGTAAACAACTCGGGAACCAAAAACTGTGTTTTAGCTCGAGTGATCCCAAATAAACTCACATGATCGCTATGTTTGGCGAGTAGTGTTGGTCTGATATCAATCAGCTTTGCAAATTCAGGAAGCTGCTTAACGTACTCATACATCAATTGGTTTGTATCTTGCAGCGCTAATTGGTTATCAACTAAAGCCAACAGCTCTTCATTGATATCTATTTTGTTATAACCGAGGAAATACAGATCATCAACGAGACTTGATACTACTTGAACTTGAGACTCATCAAGTAAAGCGCTCTGGGTGAGTGATTCCGCCAAATGTTTTTTAACCAACCTTTTATTTTCACCTAATGCAAACGACTGATAGATATCCTTTACATTGATGACATTGAGATAGTCTTCAAGCTCCAAGTAAACAAACAACTCCTGCTCAAGATATTTGCTGATTGTGGGCTCTAACGTGGTAGCTAGTTGTTGCTGGTATAGCGAACGATAATGCTCTTCACGGTCAATAGAGGCAAGAATTGGTAGCGCGTACCAAGGTTGGCTTTCCTTTTCCTCGGTAAATTGACTATAACCAGACTGCAGCAATGCCAATGGTTCAATCAATGAACTTAGCTCATCAAAGCTGATGGCACTTTTATTCAAAATATACTTATAATCTTGATGTAACTTGCTAAATTCTTGGTGTAATGACTGGTTATAGACGTAAGCCTGCCAGCCTACCCAAGCTGCTCCAGCGAGTAGACCTGCACCTGTGCAAAGCATTAAAAACTGTCTAACGCTATGGCGCCAAATCTTCCACCTATTTACAGGTGCTAAGTGTGCCAACGGCAAAACCTGATTTGTGAATGTCTTGGTGATCTCTGCTTTAGGTTTTAGCGTGGTTTCAGCAACAACGGGCAAAAGGGATTGATTCACTTCAATTAACGTATGTGCCGTTGCAAGGTTTACCCGCTGCTCCGCATTTTCAGACTCAACTAAGTGGAAGCTCTCAATTTTATACGGCAGTACCTGACCATTAAAGTCGGCCAGCTCGTCGATAAAGTGCGCAACGGCAAGCTTTAAATATTGCAGCTGCATCGGTCCCAGCAGCTGTTTACGCTTGAACTCATCATCCAGCTGCAGCGAGACTTGTTGTAGATTATTGGCAAATAGCTTCTTAAACAGTAAGTCGTATGCTTCACTGAGCGCGTGAGAGGATTGTAATCCCTGCTCAGAGAAGTAAATGGACAGATCAGCAAGCTCGACCCGCTCATTCAAGCTTTCTGCTATTCCATCTAACTTGTTAATTCCACATAGAAATAAGTGTGCGGGAACGGGATAACCGCTGCGCAGATAAATAGATTCGAGCCGCGCTTTAAAGTCTGCAATAAACTCTTGCTTAGCCTTTTGCGAACGCTGGATAACACTAAATGCGTCGCTTAATAACAGTACCCCGTTCAACGGCTGTTTTGCGCGAATAAAGCTCAGCCAAGCTAAGAAGTGCTGCTGATCTTCAACCTTTGCTTTTACATGCCAAATCAACGCCCCTTGAACGTGATAAACCGCTATATTTGGTGGCATACCATTGAGTTTAACGCGATTAAATTGCGCGAAGGAGTCACTGGTATTGCCCTCTGAAATCACCAAATACCATGCGGTTTTATAAACATTGCTGCTCAGTTTCAGTTTTTTTGCGATGCGCTTGTATAGGGTAGAGTATTGCTTAAAGAAGTTTCTTCTTTGATATTTGCCGATAACAAAACGGTTGATACTAGGCACATACACCACCAGCACACCAACCAGAGCCAGCAGTCCGCTCAGCCAATACCAATGTGTTGCTAACGCTAGCGAAAAAGTAAGTACTAAAAGTAGTACAGCCAATAAGACGAAGGATGCACCGATCCATAGGCGAACTAACGGAGTCTTCACTGATACTCCTTGATATAAGGTGAAATGTTACAGCTTTGCACAAAAAACTGACTAACCGCTTTGGCCTGCGTAAAACCTGTTGCAATAAAACCTACAAACTGGCTATCGCCCACTTCCTCAATAACGAGTGGATAGCGGCTATTATCACATTTTTGTTTAAGACTTTGTGCACGTGCCATATTGTTAAAAGCACCAATTTGCACCAAGTACAATGTCATAGGTTCTTCGGTGATAACCGGGGCAACTGCGGGCGCTTTAGGTTGCTCAATTGTCTGTGGTTGCGCAGTTGGTTTCGCTGTTTCTAATGCATGCATTTGCTCACTTTCGTAAAATCTTGCATTTTCAATAAACATTTTCTTCGGTTGCAACTGCTGGATATGCTGAAAAGTATCTCCCGCCATTTCTTTGTACTCTTGGTTTTGGCGCTCATAAATCTCACCGAAATACTGGTTATAAATAAATAAACCCACCACTAAAAGCACCGTAAACGCTAACCAAAAACTCAATGGTGAAATACCAGTAAATAGCCCTAGGTTACGAGATGACTTTCTGGGAGCCGTTGTTGTATTCGTATCAAGCTTCAACTTGAATGCCCCAAGCTCAGTTAATGCAAAACTGATCTCGGCGGTTAACTTTTTCAACTCAGTCACATGACCTGTGTGATATTTCCCTTTAAAGCCAAGCTGTAGAATGAGATAGCAAATCTTTAATAACGCTAAGTGCTTCTTAGGAAACTCCATCAATTGAAATACTAAGCTAAAAAAGGTGTCTCCACTGTTGCGAATACCAAATAATTGACTCACTAAGGTCTTGTTTTGCCACTGTGTCGTATCCAACTGACAACCATAGCTTATCCTTTCGTCAAAGAATGCCGCCCAAATAAAGCACAACTTATCCAGTAGCGCTGGTGATATAGCTCGCTCCCGACCTCGTTGTTTAATGCTCTTGAGCTCGGTAATGAGGTTAGCTCTGAAATTTTCCAGCGCGGCGATATCTTCCAATGAAGAAACGGACTCAACCATCGCAAGAAGCGGCAGGCTTAGTTGTAATAACGCCTCTTCCTGCCAACTAAATTCCGTTAGCAAGTCCTTTAGCGCTGCATTTTTCTCATCAACAAGTGAGAATTGGTTAACCGTATAACTGGCTGCACTCATAGTTAGCTAATCAAAAATAATTTAACGTCATCGACATGAATTCGGGCATCAATGTGCAACGCCAGCATTTCTTTGTTATCTACCATTTTCACCCACAGTGGATCTTCTAAATCAATTTGAAAATATTCCGTCGACCCTTGCTCTTTTAGCTCTGGCGGAGCGTAAGGTAATGCACTCACTCGCACACCAGGTGTGGCGTTTTTAATACAATTGATGATGCTCTTGTTACCCGCAAGCTTAAACCCTGTTGTAAATAGTTCTTTGGCGAGGCTTTGCGGACTAGTCACCGCAATAACCATACGTTTAGTCTGGCTGATATCGTGTTGCTTCACCTTTACCAATAACATTCTTCTGCTATCGAAAAGCGACTTATCCCAAGTGTATTCAATGACATTTTGCTGTTGGGTGATCGACAGCTTGTCTTTGATCCGCGCCAATACACCATGAAATTTTTCATATAAACTTTCGAACGTAAGCGGTGTCCACGGAGAGCGCACCTCAAAATCGATACTCAATAGCGCCGCCTCAAACTGTTTTAGCTCAAAGTAGAAACGGCCTAATTTATAATGTTGTGTTCGTTGGGTTGCCTCGAGCCAAGGTAGCCAGTGATAGATCACGGTAAGCAACTGCTGCTCTTTGTACCATGCGCTGTTGCTTTGTGTATCAACGACGGATTGTAATCGTGTGAGCAGCTGATTCACTTTGGCATTTGCCAAAGTGTCGAGCTCTCGCACGCGCTCTAACAAAATATCAGCCGCCCCAATGCTGAGGCAGTCTGGGATAAAAGCGCGGTCGATGATCACTGCCCCATTGCCATCCACCTCCAGCACTTTACCAACCGCTAATTTGACAAAACCATCTAGGTTTTCTTGCTCTAGTTTCAACGCCACATTTAAGCGTGCAGTTTCAATTTCAAGTTCAGCAGCTTGGTTATTGGTAAAGTCAAAAACGCGATTAAACTGGGTTTTATAGCGAGAGCTCGAAGCCCCGTTATCAAAGCTGTTGTTTCCAGCAAGATTGGCTGGCACAACCAGATAGACCATTTGATCTATCGTGCCTTCAGGAATGTGCAGCGCGACCTCTTGATCTAACTTGAAGTACTGACCATCGGGCAGAATGCCTTCACACGCTACCACAGAAAACTGACCCAGTTTTAGTAACCCTTCATTGATACTCAGCTGAGCAAGACCACAATGCGGTGCAAATTCACTGGTTGTCAGCGCACTATATTGCTGTGTGACGTTTTCAAGGTGTGATTCCATCTGCTGAAAATGCTGAGGATATAAAAAGGTACCTTCTCGCCAAACAATTTTATTACTCAAAACTATGCTCCCCAACCAAACAAACTATCCATCCAGCTCTGCTGTGGCATTACCGAGAACTTTATTGTCGTTCCTTGGAGCCCAAGCCAAATTACTGTACTTTCAGAAACGTCCTCAGGCACTTCCACGACGGCCTTTGTCGTCCCTTTCTGATAGTCACTAAATTCTACCAATACCGCCAAATACCTTACTCCAGGAAGCAATTTAATCGTCTTTTGCTCTTTTGTATTCGGCATCACTGGGTACAACCGCTGCTTCTCTATCAATTGCTCAGCCAATATTTGCGTATCCGATTGAAATAGCTCGATGAATTCACTTTGTGAAAATCGGTCTGATTTGGTGAGCTGATATAACCGGATAGCAACAGGATTGGCACCTTCATTGGCCCAATTGAGCTTTTCGTTGGTCTCCAGCTGCAACTGTATCGGTAACGAAAAACGCTGGAGCGGATCGGCACTTGAGCAGCCAACCGCTAAGCATATCAATAATGAGACTAAGATTACTTTTGCATACATTCGATTAATAGCGCTTTAAACTGACGCTTAAAGTGTCCTTCGTTCATTTTTCTTGTGTAGTAATTTTTATACGCCGCCCAGTGCTTACCGCTCCACCTTGATGGTGAGCCAACCATGTCTTCAATCAGCTGAGGATCGAATTCTTTTAGAAATTCATCCATCACCTGATCTAACATCAACAACATCTGCTTTTGTTGCTGCCAAGGGCTACGCGACGCCTCTAATAACTTATCCAGTTTCTGCTCAATAGCAGCCTGATTTAATGTACTTTGCGTATCATGAGCGCCGATATCTGTTGCTTTATACTCTATAAATTCTTCTTGCTCAGAACGCGTTTTTTGCGTGTTTATTTGGTCAAGTTCAGTCTCTAAATCGGCAAAAATATTACTCGCATCAAACTCAACTTCATCAATCACATCAAAAAAAGTCTCTTCTTGCTTTTCAGCAGCCAAAACAGGCTCGCCGATTTCCGACTGCATGGAAAGCAATAGGGTGTAGCCAAAAAGTACAATGATATCACCATCAGAAAGCACGGAGGATGAGTGTGTGATCTGTGGCCGACCATTTAAACTTACCCCCTCAACTTCTGTATATAACCGCAGTTGATTGGCATCTTTATCTTGTTCGATGCGAGCATATACATCATGTTGCTGCGTTTCTTGCTCAGCATGCGGCAAAATCAAATCACATTCAATTGACGCTCCGAGCACCACGCCGGATTGAGAAACCGTCGCCATTCTCGACAACAATCGAACATCTTCAGGGCACTCAGTGACTTGCAACATCGCAGCATTCATCTATAACTTCCTATCATCGGCAACAATACAGTTCGAGGCAGCAGTATTAAACGCCTCTAGAAAGGTTGGACGCTTCTTTAAAAAGGCTTTTGAAAACAATATACCTAACTCTATGGTGCCATATTCACGTCGAGAAAAGTTGGTGTTTTGTAGCTTGAACTTAGCCAATTCATGTTCAAACTCATGTTCATCTATTAAAATAGCATCGACTTCATGGCCTAATAACAACTTTAAAAGTGCACTACCACTGCGTGGCTTCATTTGCACGTTATAACCTTTACGCTTGATATCAAACCACTCGTCAGAGCCAAATTCAGCGGCGACTCTATATTTTTTATATAACGGATTGTCATCACTGATATTCATTTCAGCACCAGAGAAATACCAGTACAAGTGTTTTCTCGCCATCGGAATAGACAGCGTTCCATAACGCATTCGAGCATCACTTTGAGCTACGGCAAAAATGGCATCGAGTTTACCAGTACGCAACTTGAGCTCTGCTTCTACCCAACTATCAAACTCAGCGCGATACGGGGCTTCCATCCGACTAAAAGCGCACTGAACTTGCCTGATAACACTCCCCTTCACGAGTTCATTTTCAACATAGTGATAGGGGTAAGCATCATGCGTCGCCAGCTGTACGACCTCTTTGCCTGTCGTATGCATGGTAAATAATGTAAGGCCTAACATAAGGCCTCGTATTAATCTGGTTTTTAGCATCATTTCATCAATTTATAGCTAACTCAAAGCCCGAGGCATCCGCTGAACCTGAGATCACCACTTCACGGATAGGTTCGCCTAAGCTGATCCGCTCGATACAGCTTTCAGCCAATTGCGGCATCAGGTTTCGATTGATTATTTGCTCAATGGCACGACCACCTATAGTTGGTTCATTTCCTTTGGCAACCACATAATCCACAAAGGCTTGATCATAATTTAATGTTGCCCCATAGGTTTCTTGTAGTTTTTGCGCAACACGTTTTAGCGATATCCCCGTGATCTCAGCTAACTCCGCAGTATTTAAAGGATAATATGGGATGATATTACAACGACCTAAAAAGGCTGGCTTGAAAAAGCTCTGTAGCGCAGGTCGTACGTTGTCCACTAACTCTACTAAATCAGGGCGAGACTCACTGACATTACAAAAATCGACAATTTCACTGTCAGCAGCGTTAGAGGTCATGATGATCAAAGTATTTTTAAAATCGATATTACGACCTTCACTATCTTGAATACAGCCCTTATCAAAAATTTGATAGAAAATATCATGGACGCTTGGGTGCGCTTTCTCCATTTCGTCGAGTAACAGTACACAATAAGGGTTACGACGAATCGCTTCAGTTAGCACACCACCTTTACCATAACCAACATAACCTGCTGGCGATCCAAGTAACATAGATACCTTATGCGCTTCTTTAAACTCGGTCATATTGATGACCGTCATGTCTTGCTCGCCACCAAAAAGCTGATCCGCAAGTGCAAGCGCAGTTTCTGACTTACCTACACCACTTGGGCCACACATCAAAAATACGCCAACTGGCTTACGTTTATCAGTCAGACCGGCACGCGAAACCCGAATACTCTTAGACAACTCATGTAGCGCATGCTTTTGACCAATAATACGCTGATGTAAAGCTGTTTCTAATGTCAGTAGTTTCGCCACTTCATCTTTAACTAAATTACCAATCGGGATGCCAGTCCAAGCGCCAATTACCTCCGCAATAGTTTGCTCATCGACAATGGCATGAACCATAGGCTGTTCGCCTTGCAACGACTTGAGTTCAGCCAATTTCGCCGTGAAATCTCCCGCTTGCTCACCCGCTTGGATTTGTGCCAGTTCAGATACAAGCGCTTTTTCTTTTTCCCATTGCGTATTCAATGTAACCAGTTGCGCTTCTAGTTCAGTCTTTTTCTGTTCTTTTGCGGCTATGGCTGTAGCTTGGTTCGCCAACATGTCGTTTTCTTTTGTCAGCGATGTTAGCTCTTTGTCCAAGTAGCGAATTCCCTGCTCTGTTGCTTCGATACTCGCAGGCTTTGCGTTTTGCGTTAAGGCAATACGAGCACACGATGTGTCTAGCACACTGATGGCTTTATCTGGGAGCTTTCGACTAGGTAAATAACGAATAGACAGATCAACGGCAGCTTGTAGCGCCGCCTCTGTGATAAACACATTGTGGTGACTCTTTAGCGACTCTGCGACACCACGCAGCATTTGCAACGCATCTTCTGCGTTCGGCTCGTCGACTTTGACCACTTGGAAACGGCGTGTCAGTGCAGGGTCTTTTTCAAAGTATTTTTTATACTCTTCCCAAGTCGTTGCCGCGATGGTTCTAAACTCGCCTCGCGCTAGTGCCGGTTTTAACAAATTAGCGGCATCGTTTTGTCCTTCCGCACCACCTGCGCCAATCAAAGTATGCGCCTCATCAATAAAAACAATAATGGGCACTTCTGAGGTTTTTACTTCGTTAATTACATCTTTTAAGCGATTTTCAAACTCCCCTTTAACGCTCGCACCCGCTTGCAGTAAACCAAGATCCAGTGAATGAATTTGCACACCAGACAAAACCGGAGGTACTTCATCCGCTGCAATTTTTTGCGCTAACCCTTCCACCACGGCGGTCTTACCCACCCCAGGTTCGCCAACAAAAATAGGGTTGTTTTGTCGTTTTCTACACAAGATATCAATGGCTTGCCTAACTTCATCTGCACGCCCAGAGACAATATCTAGCTCACCTGCCTGAGCCGCCTGAGTAAGATTAACGGTATATTTTTCTAACGCCCCCGTTACCACACTCTGCGGTGCACTTGTCGCGCCCTTTGCTGGTGTTTTAGCCGAAATAGATAGCGTTTTAATATGCTCTTTTAAGCTCTCAACAGAGACATTCTTAAGTGCAGTAAACTCTTTTTGCTTAAACGACAATGGATCGGGCTGCAATATGCAAAGTAACAGATGTAGCCCCGCAACGGCACTGTGAGAAAATTCAACCGACGCAACCAACCACGCAGACTTCACTAAGTCTATCAACTCAGGGCTGATGGTAGGCTGTCCTGAATGACTCGGTGCCAACTGACCTAGTTTTTGCTCTAGCTCTTGCACAAACTGTGCAATATTAACCTGTTGCGACTCAAGAAACTGTTGCAACTTAGGATCACGTCCTTTCAGTAACGAAATGAACCAATGCTCAATTTCAATGGCGCCAGCTTGGCTGTTCATGGCATCTGCAGCGGCATACTCCAGCGCATTTTTTAAGTTACTGTCTAAATAAGAAATTAGTTTTGAAATAGATACTTGAGACATACTTATCCCTAACTCTACAGAGCCCTTACCGTTCGTTTCTGGTCGTCATTGCGCCTTGCTAAGTTGGCGTTTACCCCAAGCACAATGCCCTTATAATTATTCGTGAGTACCAAAGTAGAAGGTACTGTTCCGATGTATTCAGCTTCAACTTCCACCGCCACCTCGTGATTGACGTAGTGGCAGCAAAGTGACTTGATGGCACTTAACAACGCCACCTGTTCTGCTTCCTGCTTCTCTAACTTTGAAAAAACCATCGCATCATCAAAGCTAACCGTTACCGTTAAGGTTCTACCTAACTGGGCAAATTGTTTACCCAGCACAGCCCCTCTACCAAGCTGACAAGCGCTTAAACGACTTCTTGCGGCTGGGGGAATTTCTTTCACCTCGATGTCACTCATCGCTAACCGAATAGGATGGGGGAAATAATGCTTAAGCAAGCGCTGAAGATTACTCAAAGAGTAATGCTCAGCCCTCGTAATCAAAGTCGCCGGGATCATCGATAGTGTTTCGTAGTTTTCGGTTAGCGAGCTGAAGTAACTTTGCAATAATTGACGCTGTTGCTGCTCTGTTGTCGTGGCCTCGGCACGAAACACCTTAGATGCAAATGCTTTGAGTTCTAAAGATTGATGAACAAAAGTGTTGTCGAAAATGGCCAAAAACCTGAGGTACGCGCGATTATTACGTAAGTAAGCCTCTTTCAACCAATCCAGGATGAAATGAGGTAACCCGCCTCGCTCACCAAATAACGTTGCCTCATTGCTATCGACCACAAAGTGCTGATCAGCCAGTTCTTGGTAGTCGATTTTTCGCTTACCATACGTGTCTGAAAACAAGTGCTGTTTAAAGCTGATTTTTTTTGCCCCAGCGACTCTCAGTAAGCGCGTAAAATGAAGTACCGACGATACTTTGCTAAATAAGCGTTTCGTTAACTGCATACGCGCGCTCCTAACTGTGCTTCAAAGCGCTTTGCTGGCCAGTTGTAACTGGTGTACTCCACGGTTAGCTGACTGCAGCGATCAAATGGTGTTTGCGCCGCTAAAAAGTCATTGAGTAGCTCAGCAAACAACGAAAAATCCGCGTTTAACTCTGAGTTATCTAACGTCAATGTCAGCGACATCCCCGGGACAAAGATCATGCGATTTTCAACCAAAAACGGGGCATTCATTTTTTTTGCCGTAACATCATAAATTGAATTGAGCTCTTGATGTGTGGCATTAGCATTAACAAACAATTTTAAGAAGCCAATCAAGGTAGCCTTCGCGTCTTGTGCCTGTAACAGCTGAGATAAATTAAAGGACATCAGCTTGAGCAAACTCCAATAATTTTTCTCGTCCGTCACCATGCTACTGGGTTGAATCGTCACGCCACCGACTTCAAACTCCCCAGCTAGCGCTTCTTCTGTATTTACTACGATTTGATTACCAACATGGATTTTGTTGGCTAACTGCGCATCGTAACAGCTGATCTCTGCAAATGCGGTGAACCCATTGGGGTAAGCCTTGGTCGCCTTATTGATTGGCAACACCAAGTGCTTCACCTCATCCAAAGAAGTGGCCTTATCTGCTGCTTCAATATGGCCTAACTTGTTGCTCTGTGACCAATATAGTTGCGATTGAAAATCAACAGTTTGCGTGCCGACCACAGGTGGAATTTCCTTTTGACCGGCCGAAGTTACGACGTAAACCTTATCGATTGAATAAATCTGAATATGACGCTGACTGGCGTCTGCAATAACAGGATACGATAGCTCTTGATAGTTGACTCTCACCGGTTCCGAAGATTGATGAAATAAGTTACTAAAGAGTGTCTTATTTATTTTGACCGAGAGGTTTTTCTCTTCAAGTAACACTGCGCCCAACTCATTTAAATAAAAGTCGATGTAAACACTTTTGCCATGCGCGACATTTATCTTATGAGGGTTTTTCAAGATGAAAAACTGCCGTTTAGCAGGGATTGAGAAATACTCTTTGAGCTTAAAATAAACCGGAATTTCATTGCTTTTGATTGGTGAGATAAGAAAATCATTATCCGCGAGCAAAGGGTGAAAATTGTGTTCACCGATATCATAGGCAAACTCATCATCCGCCACGCTAATAGCCACTTTCTTCACCGCTTGGTTGATAATGTCGGCAACGTTTCGGCCTATCGACTCATTACTAAAATGCAGCTGGATTGGTTGCGTCAGCGCCTGCTGAACATCAACATCACCACTTAGCGGTGATAGTTCGACGCGCAGACAATAAGGTGCCTCTTTGCTATCAAAGTTTTCAGGGATAGCATGTTGAAACGGCGTTTGCTCCAACTTAAAACGAGAAACGGTCATCGGCGTAAAGGTGACGGGCAGAGAATTACACAACTTCACGGTTGTGTTGTCATCGCCTTTATTAATGACATCAAGCTCAACCTCTACCTGTTTATCCAAAAACACAGGCTTATTAAAGTCATCCGCATTAGGTTGAAAATGCGCTTGCACCACCATAGGCAGTGATTTGAATAAATTTGGGGAGACAATATCAGCAAACTCTTCCACATGACGTGTACGTAGGGCATCTATTTCCATCGCATTTTTCGCTGCCACCCATGCGAAACTGTCGATGAGGCGGGTTACGTTCGGGTCTTCTTGCCCCTTGTCATTGAGGTTAATATGCTCAGCTTCTCTACGAAAACGCTTACGGAACCCCTCAAGGCCATAACGAATGCTCGCTAATTCATCTTCAAAGTGCTTTAACATGCGGCTAATCATATTGGCTCTCGTTTTCTATCAACACAGTGAGGCGGGTTAAGTCGATGTCCGTATCAAACTGCAATAACTCTTCTTTTCCCTCAAACGACAACATCGCGGAAACCTCGAAACGCATCGTATTAGTGATATGCTTTTCTTCATCTTGCGCTAAATAATTGACCTCAACACTGTGTAACCTTGGCTCAAATTGGCTAATTTTATTTTTGATCCGCATCGCTATTTGCTCACCGCTATTGAGCCGACTAAATAGCGCGATATCTTCGAGGCCAAAGCAGATACTCGATTGGTTCACCAGCTCACTCTCATTGTCGTGTAAAAATGCCGCTTCGGTTTTTAAAATAAGGCCAATATTGTGGTGGATGGACTGCACCACTTCGTTACCTTGATCGACCGATACGTCTTCTCTATCCATGTAAAACGCACTAAAAAAGCTCATCGTTCCACCGCCGTTGATAAACTTACTGTACTTGCCACTCTGTCGAATTGATATTGCGGCACAAGGTCAACATGACAGCCATAACGTTTAAATTCGCCGGGCTCTTCAACAACGCTGACTTTCGCAGATTTGAGTGGCATTTTCGCTAGCGTCATTTCATCAGAAACAATTGAGTTCGAGCAGTATTGTTCAAGCCAATGGGTAAGCCTATTTTCACAATCATGCGCTTCCATTGACGAACCAATCATCTCCCTAAGTTGTACTTTGAGATAATGTGCTATTCGGCTGACCATCAATGTGGTTTGGAGCAGGTAGCGATTTTCGGTGTCATTTTCCACTTTGATTGAGCTATTCGATTGAAAAAAGTATCTTTCATTTAAAGGGTTATGAAAAATAGGGATCAAACCAAGCTGAGAAATAAAGGCAGCATTACTCGCTGAGATACGAGTTTTAAAAACCACCGGCAGGTCATCTTTCTTTGCGCCATAGTAGCTAATAGCACTGCCACCAGAGCCGTCTAGCTTGCGAGATTTCAAAAAGCCAAACCAGCGCACGCGATTGAACTCAATCATCACGTTTTTCAAAAAGGTTGTGGCTGTGTTTCCCCAGCGAAAATTGTCATCGGCTTCTTCGTCGAACACAAACCCCGCAGGATGAAATCGGTAAATACGGCGATAACCTATTTTATTGAAAACGAGACCAATAAAGTGACTATTGTCTTTAGCCCGCAAGCGATGCCAGCTCTCAAAATCGTGCGCCGCCAACACCCGCTTGATCTTCGCGGTATCACATAAAAAAGACTCTCCTATCGCCCCGAGGAAAGCTTCATCAGCATCCAAGACGATAGGACAGAGGCTTTTCTCTCCCAATTCAGCAAGTAACTCTAACGTGTAAATATCGTCAAATTCATTGGCATAATCGATATCAAGGCTAATGTTGTGATCTATCACAACCAATCCATAAGGCTCTCCCCCCATCGTATTGAACTCTCGATTCGCAATGAGGTTGTATAATTTAGCCTGTTTGACTGATGGAGAAATATTGAGATCTTGGGAAATTTCTGACCAAGCAATATTTAAGATTTTTACTCGGACGGTTTTATAGTTGACCGGTAAATTAACTAATTCATGTAATGCCCGCCAGCGCGCCTCTAATGCCGTAAATTTGCGATGGGCCATAACCAAAGACAACTGCTCACTGATCAAACGGTCAATATCAGCAATTAGGTGCTTTACCAGCGCAACATTGTTTGAATGGTGTTCAGTCCTAGACATGAGGAATAGTGTTCCAGCGATCAGTCGGTTAATACGCAGAAGTGAAACGAGGTATCGCATACCTCGCTTCACTGAGTGTTTTTAACGCTTGAATTAGGCGTTGTAAACTTAGCCCGGTAGGCTTGCAACCATACGCACAGAAGTTGTTAGTTCTTCCATTTGTAGCCAAGGACGTAAATGCGCAACTGCCGAGTAAGCACCAGGACGGCCTGGTTGCTCAATCACTGAGATTTGTGCTTCAGCAAGTGGGGTTTTTGCACGCTCTGCATTACCCATCGCACCTGAGTTTGTGTACATTGCAATCCACTCACTCATTTCCTTCTGGATATCAGCCGCTTCCATATTAGAACCAATATTGTCACGACCCATTACTTTGAGATAATGCGCAATGCGACTACTCGCCATGATATACGGCAAACGCGCTGAGATTGCAGCATTCGCTGTCGCATCCGGATCGGTATACTCTTTAGGTTTTTGCGTTGTTTGTCCGCCTAAGAACACGGCATAATCGGTGTTCTTATAGTGAACTAACGGAAGGAAACCTAAATCACTCAGTTCTTTCTCGCGCTCATCCGTTAAGTTAACTTCAGTCGGACACTGCTGCGTGATATCACCAGAATCAGTTAGATAAGTTAGGTTAGGCAAAGCTTCTACTTTACCGCCATTGTCCATACCACGGATCGCAGTACACCAACCGTATGCTTCAAAAGCTTGGTTCATTTTCAGCGCCATTTCATACGCAGCATTAGACCAAACGATCTCGTCATTGCTCGCTGGTTTTGGATTGCCTGCGGTATCTGTCGCTAGCTCTTCAAACTCAAATGATTTGATTTTTTTGCCTTTACCACCGTACGGTAAACGCGCCATCGTGCGAGGCATAGTTAATGCCACATAACGTGCATCATCGCTTTCTCTAAATGAGTTCCAAGACGCATAGCTTGGCGAGTCAAATGCCGGCGCGATTGGCTTTCCTTCACTAAATGTTGAGAAGCTACTTAATTCGAACATTTCAGGCGCTGCTGCTGCGATAAATGGTGCATGACTGGCTGCAGCCACTTCACCCATGTAACGCAAAAGCGCAACGTCTTCATCTTTTTGAGAAAACTCGTAATCACCTAAAATTAGGCCGTAAGGTTCACCGCCTGCAGTGCCATATTCATGCTGATATAGCGTATTGAATAGCGGACTGCGGTCGACTGCCGGTGCGTCTTCAAACTGCTCAAGTAACTCATCTTTTGTGATATTGAGTAACTTCACCTTTTGAGATGTACCCAGTGCACTGTTGCGGATAAGTTTTTGCAAACCTAACCACGAACCTTCTAACTCTTGAAAGCTATCTTGTTGCATAATTGCTGAAAGCTGTTGGGACATTTTCTTATCAATTTCAGCCACCGCATTCGCGATGGTATCTGTTAAGTTTTTATCCCAAGTCACTGTGCCTGACATCGCTTCTTTGGTTAAAGAAGTAAGTAGCTCTTTGGTTCTGTCTGGCGCAGTTTGACTTGTCGCACTGATTGCACGGTCTAAAAACGAACCGCTTTCACCAGCTGCACCACCATCTTGCTGTAATTCTTCAGACATTATTCCTCTCCTTTAACGCCAAGTTCATCAGACAGCGCGCTCAAAGAGTCTGCGCTTTGTAGAATGTCTTTTAGTAACTTTTCAAAGTCACGAGAGCGATCTGCTTTGCTCAGCAATTCATTCAGCTGATTACGCGTTTCAAGTAGCTTTTTCAAAGGCTCAATACGTTGAACCAACGCATCGGGCTCAAAGTCTTTCATTGAGTCAAAGTCTAAATTAACTTCAAACTGACTGTCATCAGCTTCAATCACATTGTCGACTTTTAATGTCAATGAAGGTTGGATACGGCCCAGTACGTCATCAAAGTTGTCTTGATCTACTTGAATAAATTCACGATCTTCAACTTCTTTTGGGTCTTCTCTGTCTCCAGAGAAATTACCGAGTACCGCTGATACAAACGGCAGCTCTTTTTTCTCAGTTGCGCCATTAGTTTCAACATCGTAGGTAATACTTACGCGGTTTTTACTAACGCGCTTATGTTGCGAATTAAGTGCCATAGTGATTTACCTTACTTAAGATCTGCAGCAGAAGTAAGCTGGTTAGTCGTTGCATCATATTTAACAGATGCTGCTTTCTCTAGCTTACCGCCCTCATCCTCAACGAAGAAGATTTGCTCAATTTTAGTATAAGTAAGCGAGAATGACTCAGATGGCTGACCACCATCACTGCCAGAGATACTAAAGTTCGCCATACGTGCTTCTTCTAGAGAAATAACGTAGTAAGGTACAATTCCTTTACCATCACGAGATGGCTTAGTCATTACTAGCTCAACGGTTTTACCGTCTGCACCTGGCTGGAATAAATAGGTAAGTAGGTACGGTGTTGCACCGTCATAGCTCTTTGAGATACTGATCTCGCCAAGTGCTACCATACCGTTATCTTGGTTGTTTGCATTACCAATATCTACAGAAACGCCACGCATAGCGCCCCAAGATAGGCTATCTACCGCAAACCAACCTTTTTTGCTGTTTAAATCGGCAACTGTTGCAGCCCCTTTGATGCTGTCATTGCCGTCGATTCTCATGAAAATTGACGCCATTTGTATTCTCCATAGCTATGTTATTTTTCCCTACAAAGTGTAGGCATAAATTTAATCTTTATTAATTACCAGAGTGGCCCTGACGAGGAACTATCTTTGGTTACAGGCTTAACTTCTGGTACTGGCTCTGCGTCTGTTTGAATCGGTTGCGCAACTTCAGGCACTACCGTTTCTACAACCGCGGGGTTCGGACTAGATACTGCTACACTCTCTTCCGACAACAACTCGCCTAAGTCATTGTCAACGCCTGTTAACTTGCTTATCTCGGCAAGCGCAGGTGAATCTTTTGCAATCAATTCTCCCATCAAATCGGAGAATGACATGTTGCCCCAACGTATGGCTCTGGCGAGCAAATAGGGAATGGGGCTATGCGGCTCCGTCTTCTTAAAGAAAACCGCAATTTTATTTAAGTCTTCCAGTGCATGCTCACGGGTATACGCCGCTTTGGCAATCACAGGCTGGGTGATGGTCGCTTCTGCGACAGCTGCACTTACCGTGGCTTGTGGTTGTGGCGCGGGCTCTTTACTTGCTTCAACAACCACTTGATTCTCTTCCTTCTGTACCAAAACTTCAGTTGCTTCTTGTTGTTTTACAACATCGGGAAAGAAGTGCTGGTACATCAGCTTAATTTGCTTTATCGCATCGCGAACAAAACGAAAACCGAGCAATGCAAGTCCGTGCTTATTGCGGTATCCGTTAACGAATAAATCAATCTCTTTAAGCTTGTTTTCAATCTCACTCAAGATATCAAAGCGTGAGACCAGCTCTGTTTTTCTGGATTGTAAAACCGCGGAAAACTCAGCTTTTTTGGCTTCGAGACTACCGTCTTTCTGAGCCGAAACATAATCACTGAAGGTGTAGTCATCAATAAACGGATAGCGCATTAGTGGCACATTTAACAGCCCTGAACTTGGGCTATCGCCCGTCAATTGCTCAAGCGGTTTGGTTTGATTATCACAGTGTTTTTGCGCAGCTTCAGCGTCATCAAGTTTCGCTACTTTTTTTTCAGGTAGTTTAGGATGAATTGACTCACCGAGCTGTTTTAGCGCAAACAAAAAGTCGTCTAACCCTGCATTAAATAAGGATAGATCTTCTTTTTTGTATGCTAGCGAGGATAACCACCACACAAAGACTTCAATATCTCGTGAGTCATTTTTTAACGTATCACCAGTCGACTGTTGCAGTTGATACCAATCCTCGGCGTTTTGGCGCTGAAGTTCTTGGTCTTGCGCTGACGATGGTGTTTCTAGCAGCTTACGTAGGCTAGATTGCGCAATATTGAGTAAATTACGTAGTTCCCGAAACTTTGTTCGCTCTTCTTTAAGGAATATACCGGCATCAAGCTCAGCATTTGGAGAAAAAAGTAACATAGGCGGCTAATTTAAACCCTATACGCATTATTATTTATTCTTCATTCCATTGTGGAGCAGAATGATCCAAAGTCAAGATATTAATACCTTGTTAAATTATAGGGTTAGATCAAAAAACCGTTAATCCACACAGGAAAAACCGTTATTTTTGCTACAAGCACCAAAGTGAACAGCCCTAAATAACGAGAAAATATCAAGAAACTATGGACAAAAAATGAATTTAGTCAGAGTTTTGGCCATTTTTCAAAAAAATTAAAAAACACTTTAATTATAGTTTTTTAACTTTGATTCAACTTTTACATTCCACTATAGTTGCGCCAAGTTGGCGTCATACAAAGAGGTTTAAATGAAAGACAATTTCATCAGGGATGGCATTAGAGGCAACTTAGTTGTTAAAGACTTTGTGCCTGCCACAAAAATCGGCAAGTTTGATCTCAAAGTAGAACCACACAAAAAGAAAATCACCGTAATTGTTAAAATCTTTTATCGATTTATCGACAACACCGAAGATCAACTCTCGTGGTCAATGCATGAAAAAAATGAGTTTAAACGTAATGCAAGACGCGTAATTTTAGAAAAGTGGAAAAACAATTATAAGATCCGCTGTACCAAGCAGAACTGGGAAGAATTTGTGATGGACATTAACTTTGTCATTGCAGAGGTGAACAACTCAGCGTACTGTCGTTATGTCGTAGAAGTAAAAAAGCTTGCGCGGTATAAGTCTAGCGGCGGCATCAATCATGGCGTGGTTCCACATGTCTGCGATGTCAACAATTTTGCCAATGAAATTGACATCACCAAAAACCAAGAGCGGATCTTCAATTACAAAGAGGGTTTGCTGCGCTCAGGATTGAGGGGGTTGCTACCTGCGGGCGATGGCGACTATATTACTTTTTCATCGGATCAACGTATTCTAACCAGCGACATGAAGAGCTACTTAGACCGTTTTTTAACGATTGTAAGAGCACGCAGAACGCCCGATGTACTTGGTATTAAAGCTTATATTATTGGTCTCAAAGGTAAAAATGACAGCACCTTTACGTACAATTTAGAATCACGCCGAGCAAACTCTGTCGCTAATTACATTAACCAGCGCATTGTCGGCGACAACTTTGCTATTGTTGCCGACACATCACAGCAATGGGCCAAAGACGCGGTAGCCTTCTTAAAAACTCGCACTCGTAACCACACAGTTTCCGGCCAAGATGGGGGTGTACTTATTGTTATTCGCACACCCCATAATGTTGATCGCACCGTACCGCATAAATATATCGTGATGACTCATGAGTTTGGACACATGCTAGGACTGCCTGACGAATATTTTGGTGTACACAGCAACTCCACCATGGCAAAGCTAAGGCTAGATAACGTTTGGCCAAGCACAATACGCTCACAAAGGGTAGCGACAGGGAACAAACGCCTCAGAGAGATGCAAGACGGCTTTACACAAATGGCCACACAAGCCAATGTGTCTTTACCTAACTTGATTTTAAAGACCACCATAGTCAAACGGCCTGAGGCTGAACAAACGTATCAAGAAATACAAGACAAAAATGACCAAATCACTCGACGTAAGCAACAGTTAAAAGATACCTTTGGTCAAAATAGTTGGGCCTATAAGAAGTATAAAGACTCACATCCCAGACTTTATGCGCCCCCAAGCACAGAAGCAATTTCTAACAGCATCATGCACAGTGGCAGCGATATTCAAAAAGTGCATTTTGTGACGATTTGGTCGGCCCTGTGCAAAGCAACTGAAACGCACCTTGATGTCACTGATTGGGAGATTGTCCCTGCAGAATAAGGAAATATCAATCCTGAAGTTTGAACAAGAAAGAGGTAAGCAACTAGAACATATGCTAATTCCAATATGGGGCTTAACGGCTGTTGCTATTTAGATGTTGTGTTTGCTCACGGCAATTGAATTGCAGCTGAGTACCTAAAGCAATGGAAGGTGCGCACACTTTCCATTGCAAATAGCAAAGCTTAGAAGCTTAGCATTTTTTTAACATGACAAACTTGAGGTATTACATTTTTTTGCACCTCAAATTGTACTCTGTCGCCTTCAGAGATTGTCGCTGCGATGTTCGTTACTCTTTCAAGAATAGTAGGATCGCTGTAGCTTACAGCACCATTCATTACACAGCGGAACTTACGTCCATTAGAGTCTTGAGCATTTACAGTTAAATGGTTTTCGCTCACATTCATAGAGAAAGTGCCTGCTTGGCTGTGGTTTAACACAACTTCAGCAGTTTGGATGACCACGCTACCATAATCTACTTCTGTGATTTTTACTTCAGCAGCAGAAGCCGAACCAGCAGATACACCTAGCGCTAAAACTGTCGCACCCAAAACTTTGTTTAATACTTTCATTGTATATTAGTCCTTTATACATTTATTAAATTGAAAAGCCCTTGAAATTTAAGGCATTGCAAAACTAGCACATAACAATTTTAAATAAAACAAAACAAGTTAAAATAATTTTTAACATGTATACACAATAAGTTTAAAACTTGAATTTATATGCCCCTCGTTGAGGATAAAATCGTTTCAATATGCTCTCTATCTTCTCTACCAAAAAATCATGTGAGCAATATTTAGTGAACAATAAGACAAGCTAAATCATTGAATACAAATGACTTGCTAAGCGATAATAACCGTGTCGTACAAATTAAAAGGAAACATTTATGACCATTAGGGGTATCGCTGATATACAAACTTACTTTGCGCAAGGTAATTTTGAGTACTTAAAAGACCATCATGCGAGTCATTGGTTTGGTTGCGACAATTTTGAAGAACACCATGAAATGATAATACGCCTAAGAGCCGAAGGGGTAATAACCGATAGTGATATTTATCTAAACTTTATAAACATACAGGATGCACCAGAGTTAGATGAACAGCCTAACGGTGGCAAACTAGGCAAAGTATTTACGCTGCTAAATCAATTTCCGCGTGATGGCAGCCTCGTCATTGAAAACAGCGAACATATTTGGCGTTTAGCCAACGACTATTCTCTACC
The DNA here is from genome assembly GCF_004103285.1 of Pseudoalteromonas sp. A757. Taxonomy (NCBI): domain Bacteria; kingdom Pseudomonadati; phylum Pseudomonadota; class Gammaproteobacteria; order Alteromonadales; family Pseudoalteromonadaceae; genus Pseudoalteromonas; species Pseudoalteromonas sp. A757. The sequence goes on along the minus strand of NZ_QNQN01000069.1, from coordinate 163,719 downwards.
ATTAATCGCTGCATTTATAGAGTCTGGCGTTCAGCTAGATCACAACGCCTTATTAGCCACAACCTTTGCAGGCGAACACGATACTGAATTTAAGTTGTTTACTCTGCTGATTTCACAATTCCCTGACTTTTCACAACAAGCACTCAGTGCTACTTGCGCAACTGTGCTGTGTTGCCTTCAACATAACCCTGAAGAAACCCAATACATAGCAGTGATCCAAACTCTTCTTGAGCGCGGTGCCAACCTCAACACATGCTTCAACAACGACACTAATTGGTCATCTTGGCACACCGATTATCGCAGCCTGTTTGGTGCTTTTTTACAATGTAATCCAGCGCTTTTATTAGCCTTACCAGAGATCGCTAAAGACTATATTCCCACCCCAGAACTCCTTAGCGCGATCGATTGGAACTTCTTAGTCTGTGAAGGGGAGTTTGAACAAGCACATGCAGACACTATTACCGCATTAATAGCCCGCGGCGCTGTATTTCCCGTTGCCGATATAATCGAAGCACTAGAAGAAAACGGCTACCACCGATATGTGGCTGAGCTGAATGCTTATGAGAAATAATCAATAGGTGAGTGAGAACTCACCATTAGTTTAATAGAAGCGAATAAATAACAGTGGGTGTCTGTGTAAGTAACATGTGTAAGTAACAAGGCTGTTAAAACAACCTTGTTGGATGAGTATTACTTGACAGCAGCAGCGCGTCCATATAAATCAGTGTTGTTTTTTCACTTTCAGTTCGCTCAACCCTGCTTGGAAAGTCTCGTTATCAGGGTTGAAGTGTAAACCTAACTGATAAAACGTTATCGCTTCTTGTTTTCGCCCTTCGTCTCGGGCATGGGTAGCAAGCCTTTCAAACGTCGCTGCTCGCGTTAATAGCGTATTCGGGTATGCTGCGACCCAGCTTTTATATGCATTTAAGCCTACTTTATATCCGCCGTTCCTAGCATGCAAAAAAGGAGGTTGGATGTCCTTGGTAATACGTGTGAGCGCAGTTGCAGGTTGGTCAGCATCTTTGTGAAAAAATGCGATATTGCCTTTGTATAAGCCAATCTCGGCACTAACAAACTGATCTATTCGATAACGGCCATTCTCTGTTGGTAAGAGCTCGTATGGCATTCTAGTACCAAATGAGTTATCTAAAAGTAACCTTCCATTTTTTACAAAGACGGTTACTGTTTCATTAAACGGCGAAAAAAAGCCTCTATTGATATTGTAATAATGCCCCACCATATCCGAATGCTGAGATTTATTTGACGCAATTTTAGCGCCATTGATTTCTCGTCCCCAGTTGCGCTCACTAATTATGGAGCTAATTACGGATTCAATAACAGGGATACGGCTTTTGTGTGCTCCGTTGCCAAAAATGATAATTGCTTGCCCTCCCTCCATCGTCGCCATCACTTGTCCGCCAAACCCCGATCCGTAGCCTGAATGAGAAAACCACTCGAGGTTTCCGTCAGCCATATACCTCATCCAACCCAATCCCCATCCACCGGCCTTTTTTAGTGTCTGAATTTTAGTTGTTTCTCTTGCAACTTTTGATGAAATTACTGTTCCAGACTCGTGCCGTAACGCACGTTGAAAATCAATTATCAGTTTTGCCATATCTGTCGGAGTCGTCCACATCCCCGCAGCAGCCACTTGCGGATAGATAGGAAGCCCTGTCCCACCGGCAAGTGTACCGTCAAAATTGTGCGCTTTTGCGACATTCTTTGGGAAATTTGGACTACCGTATTGCTGCAAGGTGCTATTGGTCATTCCAATTGGCTCAAAAATCATATCCTGCGCTATCTGAGCTATGGGTTGCCCTACCACATCCTCAATAACCATCTGCGCAATAACAAAACCGCCTCCGCTATAGCTAAAGCGGCTTCCAGGAGGGGATTGAACAGTAATAGGGTCCGCAGGTTTCTTTAATTTTTTACCGTTTAAACTTTCAACCAGAGTAGGTATATCATCTCCCGTAAAATAAGCAGAATATCCGCTCTGATTCACCCCACCGCTATGACTGAGCAAGTGGCGTAACGTAACGGGTTGTTCGGTTGTATATTTGTTTTCAGGGAGTTTCCACCTCCGCAGATAATTGTTTACAGGCACATCTAAATTCAGTCTGTTTTGTTCCGATAATTGAGTTGCAATAATGGCAGTTATCACTTTAGAAATAGAAGCTGCGCCAAAAGCGGTATGCTGATTTATGTCCGCTTCAGCACCATATTCCTTTTTCCCATACGAACCAATAAATGCCACTTCGTAATTCTCCACTACCGCAACACTTAGCCCGGGCAAATTGTGCTGCTTGAGTAATGCTTCGAAGTCCACGTTCGCGAAATTAACAGGTTGCTTTGCTGATGCCGCAACTGAAAACAAAGCAAACAATAAAAATAAACACCTTAAAAGCTTCATAAAACTGCTTTTCCTCTTAATAAATGTGCAGACCGCAGTGGTTGTGCTGTCATGTGTCTGAAAGTTATATAGAATGTGCGTTTGAATATATCTACGAAATTCCTTTTTGCTCGCTTTTTTATGCTAACGGTCGGTTTTTTTATGCTAACGGTAGGGTTTTTTCAGGGTGTCACCTGTCTTTTTTCCAGACATGCTTCAATTTGTGCTGGCCACGTTTTACGCTTTTGTGTGCTGATAAGTCTCTTTTATTCAATAATGGTAAACGCCACCTCAACCTCTCCCGTTCATATCTCATCAGTATCTGTTTGTCGGGATGTATCTAAAAATACACAGGGAAGGCTGACAAAAGTCGAAAACTGTAGGTCGGTGTCAATCAATCAGGTCAACCCAAAGCAATCATTAGTTTGGATACAAGTTCATTTCGATGTGGCAAACGCAGGGCAACCTAGGGAGCGCCCTCTTGGACTGGTTTTGTCAGCCGAAGCATCTACGACGGTTTATCTTAATGGAGTAAAGATCGGCCGCAATGGCTCGCCAGCTGAGGAAGCAAAAAATGAAGTTGCCGGCCGCATAGATAAAAGCTTCTATTTACCCGACAACCTCCTTATAAAACAAGACAATACTTTAGTCATCGAGTTATCTTCACATAACAGGCTATTACAGATTGATCCGCCTATACAAAGGTTGCTTATCACCGATTATCAAACACCCAAGGACTACCTTACAAACCACTACCTACCCGTGTTTATCCCGCTTGGTATTTTAATTATCGGTTTTATCTATTCATCTGTATTAGCCTTGCAAAGTAATAACACCAAGCAAAATCTATTCATCCCTATTGCATCGCTTTTCGCAGTTATCCAATTAATTGCTGAAGTATCACGCGGATTGTTTGATTATAGTTATCCATACAATGGGATCAGGATGCTAACTATTCTTTGCTCAAGCTTAATAGTTTCATTCTTTTTATTGAGTTATGTATGTAAACGCTTTTTAACAAAAAGGAGAAAAACAGCCTTAACCGTTGCTTGTGTAACAACCCTCATATTTGTCTTGTTACTGGATCATTTTGAATCAAAAACGCTTGTATCAGTACTGCTGCCTATGGGAATAGGCACATTAATTACCGGGTATGCTGCGATAAAGAAAGCCCGCAACGCGCTGCCACATAGCGTTGCACTGTTTGCGTTTGTTCTATTGACTGCTAGTAGCCCAAACCAGTTTTTAGATATTTATTACTACTATTGCATCGCTTTGCTTTTCGTCTTCTTTTTTGCTCAACATGCTATTGATTATAAGAAAGAGCAGGAAAAAAAGCGGTTTGAGCAAAATCGGGCAGATCGATTACAGCGCATATTGGACGAACAGAAAGAACGGGAACAACCAACTAAAATAAAAATCAGCCATGCTGGAAAAACAGACTTTATATCTTGCGAAGAAATTTGTTTTTGTAAGGGGGCAAGAGATTATGTTGAGCTGGTTATAAATAATAGGGGAAGTGTATTGCACCACAACAGCTTGTCTGAACTCGAAAGTACACTTCCTGCCACTTTTTTACGGGTTCATCGCTCGTACATAGTGAATTCTCAGTTCATAACATCATTATCCAGAAGCGCATCAGGAACCGGCATTTTACATTTATCGACTGGTGACGAAGTCCCAGTTAGTCGCAGGATCATGCCCAAAGTTCGCGACGCATTAGGTTAGACGGCTATCCAAATTAGACACTATTAGGCAAAAAAGCCGTTGCAATTAGTGTGTGACTTAGGAATATAGCTTCATCTAAGTCACAAAAAAATGTAGGAGATGAATAAAGTTTTATACTAATTGCTACTATCAAGTCCGAATCAAGCTACAACTGAGTATTAAAGTCTCATACTCGTTGTAACTCACTTCTGGACAGAAATCATTTTCGTTTTTCGATTAAGCCAATGCAAATCGTATTAGGTTGGTGTTTGGATGGTGCAGCTTTGATGACAAATAATTATGGGTGTCTTTATAACCCCTTTTATAACACCCCTGGCTTAACCAAATAAAGCCTTTAGCCAAGCTATACAAATCACAGGCCCCTTGCCGTGAGCGATGTACTAGTTTTAGTGTTGAGAGAAATACGTAAACAGCTACCTTATTTTAGAAGCGCTTTTGATACCAATAATGAACAATTTTGTGCAACCCTAAGTCGAAACTGTCATAACTATGGTAAGCAAATAACAGTGGGCGTCAGCGTTGTTTATGTGCTTATCAGTCGTGTGCATAGCCCTTTAATAAAGCCCTAATTGCGAATGCAGAGTGTCAAATTTACTCGCCTGAGTAGAAGCACTGCCAATTTAGCGTGAGACACCGTTAAAATAAAGTTAAATATGCTAGATTCTCATACTAAATATTTATAGAATCATTATACAAATCACGGACGTAAGCATTTGTTATGAATTCAATACCTTCAATACAGTCTGTTTCTTTTAAAGCTCGGGCTAGAACAATCGACCACTTAGGCAAAGGTCAAATCGCCGATGCTCCAACTGCGATAAGCGAGCTATGGAAGAACTCATATGACGCCTACGCACGGAACGTAGCCCTTCACCTTTATGATGACGATATAAAATGTGGGGCCATTATCGACGATGGTTGCGGTATGACATTTGATCAGCTCAGTGACAGCTGGATAACCATCGGCACCGAGTCTAAAACCAAAAAATCATTACTCCCAGAAGCAGATCGATTTGGCTTAAATGAGCGCTTTACGCAAGGTGAAAAAGGAATCGGCCGCCTTTCAACCGCTTTCCTTGCACCAGTCACATTAATCGTTACCAAGAAAATAAATTCTCGTTATTCAGCAGCACTGATTGATTGGCGCTTGTTTGAGAATATGTATTTAAGTTTAAACGATGTAAAAGTGCCTATGAGTGAGTTTGAGCGACTTGAAGATCTCCCAGCCCTTTGTAAAGAGTTGCAAAAAGATATGCTCAATAACTTAGCTGTAGAACCCAAAACAGATGACACTGAGGCACTATTACTCCGAAAAGCATGGGAAAAATTTTCTAAGGATGAGTTTAAGGCATTTAATGCCCAAAAAGCAGTTGATAAGCATGACCAATTCCAGTCAACTGAAGACAAAATCCAAACCTTCTGTGAGTCATTCCGTTTCAACCAATACTACCTAAGACAGTGGAAAACATTATTAAAAAACGTGAGTGAACTCGACGGTGAAACGCATGGTACAGCTCTATTTTTACTTGATTTAAATCGTGACTTAGAAGTGTTGACTAATCGAGGTGACTTGGATCGAAATGCCGATGAATACAGAGCTATTGAGGAAAACCTCGTTGATACTTTGCGCGCTTTCGTCAACCCATATTTAAACGAAGAAAACGAACAGGCTACACTTAATCGTACGGAAACTGCCGAAATCTCAAAAGAAGATGACTCTCAAAATGAGAAAGAACTGAATTTTAATTATGAAATCAAACAATTTGATAAAGAATTTTGGATAACCAACCGAGACAAAACAATTCTAGATTACCATGACAACTTTCGATATCACGAGTTTCAAAAGTTAGAACATAAGGTTGAAGGTGTTATCGATGAAAAAGGTTGGTTTAGAGGTAGTGTTACAGCTTTTGGTGTCGATTTTAAAAATATAAGATTTTCGTGTCGTAGCTCTGGAATGAATGAGTTCACTAGCACAGGTGAGTTTAAAATCCAACTTGGTGCTTTTGAAGCTGAACCAGCGAAGTCTACTCACAATAAAGATGAATTTGATTTTATAACAGAACAAGCAAAAAAATACTCTGGCCTGATGATTTTTAGGGATAATTTAAGAGTTCTCCCTTATGGTAGAATTGATAATGACTTTTTTGAAATTGAAGAAAGAAGATCTTTAAGCGCAGGACGGTACTTTTTTTCGAGCCGGAGACTTTTTGGCCTAATATCTTTGAATCAAACAAACAATGGAAAATTGAGAGATAAAGCAGGTAGAGAAGGGTTTATCAGGAACCAAACGGCTATAGAATTTAAGTCATTAGTAAGAAACTTGCTTAATATACTTGCAGATAGCTTCTTTGGTGCAAAGTCAGACAACCGCCAAGAAATGTTAGCTCAGTTATCAAAGAATAAGAAAAAACAAAAAAAAGCACAGAAAGCTTCGGCAAAAATTAATAAAAAAACGTTTATTACAACCCTTTCTAAAAATGAGCCTGTTTTAAATTCCAAGCTTAAAGAAATAAAAGAACTGCATTCTGATTTAGACTCTGGTGTATCGGTCACGTTGAGCCATTTAGATGAGTTGGTAAAAAAAATAGAGCAAGCTGAACAGTTAAGAGCTGATATTAACGTCCCCAATAAACCTGCAAAAATTGACGATGACCTTGAAGATAGATATAGAACATACAGGGATATGTTTGCCGAGCTGAGTGAGCTACTTAGTACCTGTAAAACACGTTTAAATGAACTTGAAGCTAAAGGCAAATTCATTTCGCCAATAGAAAGTGCTGAAAAGAAGTATAAGAGCTGTGAAACCACACTAAATAAGCAACTTTCAAAATATACCAACAACATCGAGAAAACATTTGAGCGCCTGTTTGAGTTTTGGAGACAGCAGGCTCGTGAGGATAAAAAACTATTTGAATCTCAATCGCTTGAGCTATTAGATAACGTTACAAATGACTCAGATGTTACACAAACTTTAAATGCCTTAGACAAAATAGCTGTAACCCTAGCGGATGACTTTGCTTATAAATACGATGCCTTTTTACGTGCTTTGGAAAAGCTAGAAAACGGCATTGATCTTGACTCTGCATTCATCATTGCAGAAGAGGAACATGCAAAGGCCGAGCGAGAAGTAAACCAAATCCGCAGCCTTGCACAACTTGGTATCAGCTTTGAAGTAATCGCGCATGAATTAAGTGCTCAAGACCAGCTTGTCACTCGCTCTCTTAACTCTATGAGCTCGGATGCCAAACAACAAATCGGCTTCCAAAATGCGCTAAGAGCACATAAACAATTTACTGAATATCTTAGGTTCTTATCACCATTAAAACTATCTGGGTACCAACCTAGAGACGATATTAGCGGCTCAGAAATTGTAAAAAATATCGAAGTCTTTTTTAGAGATCGGTTTGAAAAGCAACATATCGATCTGATAATTAGCGATCGCTTTAAGCGAATGAATGTCGTTGATGTTAAATCTCGAATTATCCCGGTTTTCATCAACATCTTAAACAACGCAATTTATTGGGTTGGACTCTCTGACCACCGAGAAATAAAAATAGATATAGCCAATGACTTAGTAGTAATCGCAAACACTGGTCCAGCAGTGGACCAAGATGATATTGAGAGACTATTTGAGCTGTTTTATAGCCGACGCTCTGGCGGTAATGGTGTTGGTCTTTACCTTTCACAGCAAAACCTTGCAGTAGCACATCATAAAATTTGGTATGCAGTCGATGAAAATGAAAAACTCATCAAGGACGGCGCAAACTTTGTAATTCAATTTCGTGGTATGGAAATCAGATAATGACAGAACAATATCAAACAAAAGTAGTGGAAGCGTTTAGAGACAATGCAATTCGTTCAGTTTTATTGATAGATGATGAATATCACTCTTATCAAAGCGCAATTAACAACAAAAAAGATATTTCAGAGAAAATACAACAGATCCAAGAAAAGTATGCAGATTCTTCCTTTGACGATGTTCAACAAAAACTACAGGAGCTCTTTGACTTAACTAGTGATATTCAAAGAAGTGATGTTGCGAGTGAGTTTGTATCGTTTTTTCATGAAAAAAAGCTGATTTGTGATGTTGAAAGTAACACTGAAAATTTAGAGCATGACAAAATCAGGAAAAGTGATCTAATAATTTTAGATTATTTCCTAAGTGCGGATGGAAATAGGGCAGAGTCATCTCTAAAGTTACTGCATGAGCTTAGCTCCAGCCCACATATGAATGTTGTTGTTGTTTATACTGGCGAGCCAACCGAAAATGTATGGCTTGAGATTGCCGCTACTTTAAGAGGAAGCTCCTATTCACCTGAAAAAGCTCTTTGTCAACCAAACCTAAAAGAAAGCTGGGATCTAGAAAGTGACGAGTGGTGGGATCAGTGGAAGCTATTTTTTGATGTGCCTACGATTCATAAATACTTATTAGGTACAATGACTATTGAAGCAATCACAAATAACTTTACTGAACAATGTGAAAAGCAAGAAATAGAACTTCCTAAAGGTGAGCACATACAGCAACTCATTGAAAAATCATTAGAGAATTGGAATAAAAACAAATTTCCTCATTCAAATTTAGATATCCATGGTGAAACACCATTATGGCTTCAAGCAGGAAATATTTTCATTGCTATATGCTCAAAGGATGATAAAACAACGCCAAATGGAGTATGGAATTGCATTGAGCAGGCATTAGTTAATTGGAAACCAAGTTTTTATCGCGTTATAACTTCTGAGCTGCAAAATCATATAGAAGAAGCTAATTTGTCGATGGAAAAGTCACTTTCAATTAGTGTAGAAGAGCAAATGGCTTTCCTATGGGGTATTTTACAAGCACCAGACGATCACAAAAGTAGGATTTCAAGAGAGCTTCTTGGGAATGTTGCCTTTGAGGCACTGGAACATATTTTATATAAATCAAATCTCATAGAGAGCGTCATTAACACTTCATCCGCTTTAAGCCCACCTGATTACGTGGCAAGAAATAAGGATAACGAAGAGAAGCATAAGAGTTTTCAAAATGAGATACTCGAGTTATCGTATGTTAATACTAACAAGTATCAGCCAACAGAGATGGAGCTAAAATATAAAATAGCTCATGCCTTTAACGAAAAACTGTCTACTACAAAACACTTTCACCGCTATATAACAACGGGAAGTATTCTAAGGGATGAAAACAATTCATGGTATGTATGTGTTACTCCGAGCTGCAACACTGTCCCTATGCAATGCACAGACCAAGCAACTAAAGACTTGGCACCGCATAGGCAATTAACTTTAGCCAAATTAAAGAAGATTGATAATTTTCAGGATGCGTTACATGAAGCTCATTTATCATCTTTCATTTTTGTTACCTCCCCAGATAAGGAAGCTTTAGCTTTCTCAGTAGTCAACCTAAATTCCAAATTACCGAATCTGGTAAAGGTTGTGATTTTAGATCATGACAGCGAAAGTTGGACTAATGGCGATCATAAAGAGTTTATATCTCTAAAAATAAACAGAAATAGGACTCATAATAACTGTCCACAGCTCAAGGAAGTTAAGAAAAAAATTTACCCCATAGCTCTGCTAAAGCCAGCTTATGCTGCTAGATTCCAAAACATTCAAAGTCATTATGAAGGAAGGATAGGCGTAGACTTCGCCACTCTAAATATTTCTGGTTCAGAGCCGGAATAACAACTAACCCAGTAGAAAACAGTGACGCTTGCAGCTTATTGTTTTCTGCTTAACAAAGACTCTTTTATCGGTGTTATTAAAGCTTTACCTAGCAAAACAGGTACAGCATTACCAATCTGTCTAGAAGCAGCCATCACACCGCCTATAAATTGAAACTCGTCGGGGAAAGTCTGTAAACGAGCAGCGTGCCTCAACGTTATGCCATGGTTCTCCCAAGGGTGAAGGAAACGCCCTTTTGAAGGATTGTGGCAGCCCGTTGTAATCGTATTAGATGGTGTATGGAAGAACATTCGACCGTATACATCTTTATGACCAGCGTAGCCATTTTCATGACACTTGAGCGTATATGGATGCTCATCTCGACTACCCATAAGTTCAGTATCTTTAAAACGCTCAACCATAAAAGGTTTATGCACCATATGGCGGTTACACCAGTCTCCATCAGGCAGTGGAGCTCCAAATGTTAGTGATTCAATGACTCTCGTTGACTTATCTTTATCCCAATCAAGTACTTTTTGCATTCTTGGAATCAATTTATTCAACACTTTTTTTGGTGGTTTTTCAAAAACCGTCGACGCACTTTTCCACACATTTTTAGCTAAAGGCTTATCAAAATCTGGCTTTACATGAGAAGGTATCGGCGGCCACATAAAGCCATCAATCGCAATATCATCCCTAACAGCTAAAATAAAAGCTCTCCGCCTATTTTGAGGAACTCCATAATCTCTAGCATTAATAATCAAAGGACCATCGGAGATAACTCTATATCGGTGCTCTCTAGCTAATTTGAGAAACTTATTGAGATGTTTTTCATGTCTAGGCCATAACAAACCCGGTACATTTTCGACCAAAAACACTTTTGGTCTTAGATGCTCAACAAAATCAAAGTACTTAACCAAAAGTCTATTTCTTGGATCATTGCCACCGCTATTTTTTATTCTGTGAGTCGAAAATCCCTGACAAGGAGGGCCACCTAATAGCAAGTCAAGTTCACCGCTACTCAGCCCCAACTCACTCATAAACGACATGATATCAAGCTGATTAATATCTTGAGCATAAACTCGCGCGCTCGTTTTTAGTCGCTTTACGATATTTTCTTGGTATGTATTAGCAGCATGATCATCAAACTCAACAGCTGCTAGCAAATTAAAACCCGCCTCATGGGCTGCTAGTGAAAACCCACCCGCTCCCGCGAATAAGTCAATTGCTGTTAATTTGGACATAAGGCTATTTTCTGATACTGACAAGGTGCTGGATTATACTGAACTAAGTGCTGTTGTAAAACTCAGTAAATTAAGAAATTAAATCAAAAATAACTCCACCGCAAGCCAACATATAAATCACGTGAGGTTACTCTCCCACAAAAAAATGTAGGAGAGTAATAAAGTCTCATACTAAACGACCAAGCAACCCTGTTCGTACCGTTCTCAATAATACGCAACCAAAAATAAAGATTCATACTAATTGCTACTACCAAGTCTCAATCGCGCCACAACTGAGTATTAAAGTATCATACTGGTTGTCTTGATCAGCTGCGGCCTTACCACCCGCTGAAACACGTTTCAGGACAGAAGCACGTTAGAGTATGGATTCTAACGTGCCAAAACTGGATTAGAAAAAAGTATCTTGAAGCCTTAAATGTTTGTTGACTGGAATAAGCCTACTTTCCATTTTTTCGGTTTTTATCAGATTTTAGAAGTTGAGTCACGCGCCCAGGGGTTATTTCTAGGGTTTCTGCAACTCTAGCTTGAGCACCTCTTTCTCCGTTCTCTTTTTCAATTTCAACTAACTCTGCTACATATCGTGACTTGCCACTACCAGTCATTCCTTGGTATGCAGCTTTAGCCTGTTGTTTCTGACGTTTTTCTAAATCTGCCTGTTGATCACGAAGGTTCTGAATTGCTTCTGATGTATGCTTAAAACCTGTAACCATTGCTTCCATAACTTTTTCAAGAGGATCGGTCGGTGTCTGATCTTTTCTTGCCATGAGTAAATCTCGCTCTGCTGTTTAACGTGTTGATAGCATAGCGTCACGAACACTTAATGTAAACAAGTTTGTTTAGGAAAATTAAATGAATTTGTTTACTCTGTCGTTTTCATATTAACTCAACTGATAATCGATAAGTTATGGCACATGAGGGTAAGTTAGGCTGCAAGATGTCGCCTAATGGCCAGAATGAACAGTTACCAACGCGATCGGATAAGTTTTAGTTAGGAAAAGGCACGGCCTCTGAATTGTGTAGAGTATTTAATCTAAGTGATTTTGGGGCACGATTTGGAAATGGCAGCGTAACTATGTGAGCGCTGCTCATTTTAGTATGATACTTTAATACTCAGTATGATACTTTATTGCTTGGTATGAGACTTTATTACTCTCCCACAAAAAAGGCGCTTGCGCGCCTTTTCTTATTCTACCGTTACACTCTTTGCGAGGTTTCTCGGTTGGTCAACATCGGTGCCTTTGATCACGGCTACATAGTATGAAAGTAGCTGTAGTGGGATGGTGTAAACCACTGGGGCGATGATGTTTTCTACGTGGTTGACGTTCATTACTCGCATGGTGTCGTCTGAGGCAAAGTTTGAGTCTTTGTCTGCAAATACATAGATGATACCGCCGCGTGCGCGTACTTCTTCAACGTTTGATTTGAGCTTTTCAAGCAGCTCGTTGTTTGGTGCAACGACGATAATAGGCATATCTGCGTCGATAAGCGCTAGCGGGCCGTGTTTTAGCTCGCCTGCCGCATAAGCTTCTGCGTGGATGTAGGAGATCTCTTTAAGCTTAAGTGCACCTTCCATTGCGATTGGGTATTGTGAACCACGGCCAAGGAACAATGAGTGATGTTTGTCGGCGAATTCTTCTGCCAGTAGCTCAATGCCATCGGCCATCGTTAGGGTTTCTTCAAGCTTGGTTGGTAGGGTTTTGATGGCGTTGACGATTGCACTTTGGTCACGGCCTTTTTCCTGCGCGATCGATGCCGTTAGCATCAATAAGCCGACTAATTGAGTTGTAAATGCTTTGGTTGATGCCACCCCAATTTCAGCGCCGGCTTTGGTCATAAAGGCAAGATCTGACTCACGTACTAGCGATGAGCCAGGTACGTTACAGATGGTCATCGACGCCATATAGCCTTGCTCTTTGGCAAGACGTAGTGCCGCAAGCGTGTCTGCGGTTTCGCCCGATTGTGAAATGGTTACCAATAGGCTGTTTTCGTGAACGAATGAGTCGCGGTAGCGAAATTCTGAGGCGATTTCAACGTTACAGCTTACGCCTGCAAATTGCTCTAGCCAGTAGCGCGCCACCATGCCTGAGTGGTAAGACGTACCACACGCGATGATCTGTACGTGTTTTACATCTTTAAAAATTTCGTTGGCTTTGTCGCCAAATGCGTCGATACTGACGCGATCGTTATCTAAACGGCCTTCAAGTGTGTTACGTACGGCCATTGGCTGCTCGTAGATTTCTTTTAGCATGTAGTGGCGATATTCGCCTTTGCCCGACACATCTTGAGTAATGTTAGACTCAACCACTTCGCGCTCTACAGGATTGCCGTTAATGTCGAAGATTTCTACCGTTTCGCGAGTAATGCGTGCTACATCACCTTCTTCTAGGAAGATAAAGCTGCGTGTTACTGGTAATAGTGCAAGTTGATCAGAGGCAATAAAGTTTTCACCAAGGCCAAGGCCGATAACCAGTGGGCTGCCTGAGCGTGCCACGATGATTTCATCTTGGTTTGCTTTGTCAAACAATACCGTGCCGTATGCACCTTCAAGCTGTTTTACCGCTGCTTGCACGGCAGCAAGTAATGTAGTGTGTTGCTGTCTGAGTTGATGGATCAGGTGCACCATTACTTCGGTGTCAGTGTCAGATAAAAACTCATAGCCGTCTTCTTTGAGTGCACTGCGCAAACCTTCATGGTTTTCAATAATGCCGTTGTGTACTAACGCAATTTCGCTGTTAGAAATATGCGGGTGCGCGTTAGCCTCTGTTACGCCGCCGTGTGTTGCCCAGCGCGTATGCGCGATACCGGTCGTGCCTTTTACTTCTGCATTTTCAAGCGCAGATTCTAGGTTTACCACTTTACCTACGGCTTTCACACTGTTGAGTGCGCCGCCTTCGCAAAGTGCTACACCCGCAGAGTCATAACCACGGTATTCAAGGCGTTTTAGGCCTTCGATAAGAATTTTGTTTACTGGACGCTCAGCAACAGCGCCTACAATTCCACACATAATCTCTCCATTTTATTTGCACGTTGTGTGTAATTCAGCACAGATAAGCTGTATGCCACGTGCTTTGATCGCTTGGCGAAGATCATCTGCCAAGTTGTTGTCGGTGATCAAAGTGGTGATCTGTGCCCAAGGTATTTCTAAATTCGGAATTTTACGGCCAATCTTGTCGGATTCGACCATCACAATCACTTCACGGGCTGACTTTGCCATCACACGGCTCAGCCCAATTAATTCGTTGAATGTGGTTGTGCCACGTTCTACATCAATGCCATCGGCTCCAATAAAAAGCTGATCAAAGTCGTAGGATTGTAGTACTTGTTCTGCTACTTGCCCTTGAAATGATTCAGAATGTGGATCCCACGTCCCGCCGGTCATCAATAACGTTGGCTCATTTTCAAGCGATAACAAGCGGTTGGCAATATTCATCGCATTCGTCATGACGACTAAGCCACGCTTTTGCGCAAGCTCTGGGATTAAGGTTTCGGTGGTTCTGCCACTATCAATAATAATGCGATTGTGATCTTTAATAAGCGCTGCGGCGGCTTTCGCGATGGCTGTTTTACGTGCTGAATCTTGCTCGTCTTTACCCGATGCCGTGATCTCTTTAGGGAGGGCAATCGCACCGCCATAGCGGCGCAGTAATAAGCCACTTTTTTCTAATGCCGTTAAATCCTTACGAATCGTAACTTCTGATGTTTCAAACTCAGCCGCGAGTGATTCTACGCTGACTTCACCGTATTCATTTACCCATGCAAGGATGGTATGTCTGCGCTGTTGAGTATTTCGTTTTGTCATCAAATAAGTTTCGTTTCGAAATTTAAGGCGATTATAGTCGAAACTTTTATATTTGGACAAGCTAATTTTTGTGCAGAGCAAATTTTAACTAGATTAAATATTCTAAAGCGGGTATTTTGTCTAACTGGATATAATAAAGGGACATTTAAATGAACAAACGATTAATATTATTGGCTTTATTCCTTGGCGCGACATTAACAGCATGTGGCGGCTCAGGAGGGTCAAGCGCTACCGATAACAACAATAACAGTAGTGATAGCAATAATAATACTGGCACGGATAACTCAACCGGCTCCGATAACTCCGGCACAGATAACACCCAACTTGAGGCAAAAATAAGCCCAATTCAATCGGTTTATACAGGTGCAACAGTCAGACTTGTAGGAACTAGCAGCGTAGTTTCTGCTAACGCCAAAGTGACATGGTCACTCACCACAAAACCAGAAAATAGTAAGGCGCAAATAGCCGATAAGAGCAGCTTGTTGAGTGAGTTTATTGCAGATGTAGCGGGTAATTATGAGGCTCAGCTGACCATTAAATCTGATTCACAAGAATCAATTGCCAAAGTGTCAGTAAAAGTCACAGATAAACCCGTTGAACCCACCAATAGCGCCCCCACGGCGGTAATTACCCCTTTTAAAGAACGAGCGCTTAAAAGTGAGCAAATAACACTAAGCGCGAAAGACAGCTCAGATCCCGACGGCGACCGCCTTAATTATAAGTGGCAAGTGACCAGTGCTAATAATGCGTTAGACTTCCATCTTATCAATCCAGAAGGGGAATATGCCGTTTTTGTAGGGAGAGACTATGGCATATTCACGATTAGTTTAACGGTACATGATGGCAAAACCTATTCAGATACAGTCACCCAACAGATAGAAGTGTATGACGACAGGCCAGAGCTTAAAGCATTGTTGGATGCACCTGACACCGCCAAAGTGAACGATCTTGTTACCCTAAATGCTAGAGACAGCATGCAATACAATTTTGCGACTCCGATGTTTAGCTTCGACAGTATTCCTGCTGGCAGTCAGGCAAAACTGGCCCATACTATGGCATATCTCTCCTTCTTCACCCCTGATGTCGCTGGAGAATACAAAGTTCGCTTTACGCTCAAAGATAGAAATAGCGACCGAACAGAGTCAGTAGTAAAAACGATTACGGTCTCAGAGAAACAGGCAAAAACAGGTCAAATTTCGACTTCATTTAACCGTGACCGAAATGCACCTCCGGTACTGAATATAACGCCGGGCCCACTGCTCAACAAATTTACCCTAACAGAGCAAGAATTCATCGCCGAAGTCCAAGATCCAGAAGGCGCACAAGTAGAGCTACACTGGAAGTGGCTAAATAAACCTGCCGCTAGCCAAGCAACCATTGTTACTGAAGCCAATAATCGCGCTAGCACCCGCTTTGATGTCGCAGGGCTATATGTTGTACAAGCTGATGCATCTGATGGGGAACATACCACCAGTCGACTTGTCGCCATAAAGGTCGAAGATCCGGCAAACTATGCGCCAATCATTACCGACATAGAAGTAGATGGGAACAAAATCAAAGGTAGCCGTTTAACCCTTAAAGCGAACGCTTATGACAAAGAAGCCAACCCCATTACCTTCACTTGGCTGGTGATATTGCCAAATGGTACGGTCGCCCCCATCGGAACTGAAACAAGTAACACTGCCGCATTGCCTTTAACTACCGCAGGCACCTATCAGGTACTTGTTTACGCTAGGGATAACATATCCCCTTACTCAGGACATCAACGCATTACATTTGTCGTCAAGTAAGGTTCGAGGTGGCGCTTAGCTCGCGCCGCCTCTTTGTTTGCCATATATCCTAGGGCCTGTTGATCTTTCAAGTTTGTTTTTGCAGCAGTTTGATTGGTATTTATACAAGGCAGAGCCAGCGTAGCATAGTCATTCTATGTAAGTCTGGCGATAAAGACTTTGTGCTCCTGCAAAGTCACCTTACCCCACATCCTTGTGGGGCAACACAGAGAAAATGCTAATCAAGCGCTGCCCTTTGGGTTCATCTGAGTGCGCTTTGTTCATTGTTGCTCAACTTTTGCCTAGATTACTAGGCGGCAAGTCGAGCGTCGCGACCAAAACACACTCAGAAGAACAAAAATCAAACAGCAAAGGTCAACAGGCCCTAGAGATTTCTTATTTCCATTGTATCCACACCATTGCTTTGTGAATTAGTAGGACCGCACTCGTCATAGGCTGACTCAACCCTAAAGAAGGCTTGTGTTGCGCCGAGCTCAGACAGCTTTTTCTCGGCTTCTCGCAACGAGTTAAATGGTGTGAGTTTACCCTCTGCATGCATCAAGATGTGTAAGTTTCCATCACTATCTTGACCACCCGCAAGGTAGTGATTTGAATCCGCGTAGCTAAGCACGATGGCATGGAGTTCTTTATTAGCGATTTTTTCTTTGAGTGTGGCAGCAAGCATAGTGCTCTCCTCGATTAACCGACTAATTATTAAACGGCCCATGTGCGTGTTTGGTTCACCTTGACTGTCGTGAATGTTTTGTCGCGAACCTGTTGTCGTGCTAAATCACGACCTACCATCCATTCGTAGGTCGAGGTTTACCTCGACGGGATAATCATTTTATCCATTCGCAAACCTGTCGTGATAAATCACGACCTACCATCCAACCGTAGGTCGAGGTTTACCTCGACGGGATAATCATTTATCCATTCGCAAACCTGTCGTGATAAATCACGACCTACCACCCAAACGTTGGTCGAGGTTTACCTCGGTAGGATAATCATTTACCCATTCGCAAACCTGTTGTCGTGATAAATCACGACCTACCACCCAACCGTAGGTCGAGGTTTACCTCGACAGATTTAATCAAAGGGATTATCTTTAAAATTCATCTCTCAATTGCAAGGAATGCACATGAGCTGGAATGACCTGAGAAAAGGCAGGATATCAATCCCGTACGCGGAATACTTCATTACGTTTAACTGCCATAAACGCACGCCCTATTTTACGGATTATCGGCTGGCACGATTGTTTTGCCAATCTATCTCACATAATGAACAAAAGTTTGAGTGCCGCTGGCAAACATGGGTGTTAATGCCAGATCACTTTCATGGCTTACTGACACTTGGAAATACGCAACTTGGTAAGGTTGTTGGAGAGTTAAAAGGCAGAACAGCTTACCTGCTAAATAAACAATTGGATTCAAAATACAGAATTTGGCAAAGCGCGTATTACGATCATCAGCTCAGGATCACAGAAGATAGGCATACCATTGCCCGGTATATTGCCGCAAACGCACTAAGAACCAAGCTAGTAAGCCACATTGGTGAGTATCCTTATTGGAACTCACACATTCTGTGATTGACTGGTTAAAGGCTCTCTTCCCAACTCGCTTAACACGCTTCTATACACTGACAAGTTACCTTCTGCCATCACCTCAATGGCAAATTCACTGCACATTTTAGCGCGGCCTTTACGGCCCATTTGCTCTCGTAAAATCGAGTCCTTAAGCAAGCGATTAAGATCTAGGGTAAACTGAACTTGATTACCAACCGGAGCGAGTAATCCGGTTTCATTGTGCGCAACCGCTTCGGGAATGCCACCGGCAGCAAAGCCCACGACAGGCACGCCAGATGCGCTACTTTGTAATAACGCGACACCTAGCCCTTCCATCGATGCTGGATGTGCAACAATATCAACCGCCGGTAAAATACGTGCTACGTCTTGTCGAAATCCCACCAGCTGAACAATTTTTTGCAGCCCCAGCTCATCTATACGCGCTTGATATTGTTGCAGCTTTGGCCCTCGGCCAAACAGTAATACGCGCAAATTAGGGTGCTCAACAATGAGTTTTTTGGCTGCACGCATGATCACATCCTGCCCTTTGCGCTCTATCAGCTGCGCAAAATTAGCCACGACCAAGGCATTTTGTGGCAGCGCAAACTCATCAAGCAACCATTGCCGCTCCGCGCTACTTGGTGTAAAGCGCTGGGTATCAACTGCACTGTGGACTAACTTTACTTGCTCAGGAGCAATACCTTGCGAGAGTAATACTTGGCGGATCCCTTCTGAAATAGCGATAACTTTATCGTAGGCTGGGTATTTTAATTTTGACCACCAGCGCGGCTCGGTGTTGTCGACTCGTCTCGATAAAATAACAGGAACATTAAGCGACTTCGCGGCAAGTAATCCCCAAGTATCAACCCCTCGACGGCTGTGAATATGAACACAATCAGGCCGATGATGGGCAATAGCCCTTCGTAAACGCAAACATTGCATGACATCGAGATCGCCTGCTATTTTCACAGGCTCCACAACAACTTGCTTATCAACTGCACCAATCATTTCACTATTAGGCGGGCAAACCAGCACGTTCTCAATGCCCTTTTGCTGTAACGCTTGGGTTAAATACACCACTTGTTGTGCGCCGCCATATAAGTGACGACCCGCTTCAATATGCAGAACTTTCATAGCACTTCTCCTAGTGCGTTCGAAACTCTTTGTGGCGTGAGCCCCACCATACAATCAAAACGAGCCTCACAGGTTGGCCGACGTTTGCATGGTGAGCAAGCAAGTTTATCACTCAGCACACGACCATTTGGATTGAAGGTGTTTTCATACGGTAAGGTTGAGCCAAACAATGCAATAACCGGGGTATGATGCGCCATCGCCATGTGAGTTAGCCCAGTATCAACACCTATCACACCTTTTGCCCCCCGAATGATCTCACTGCACTCAAGCAATGTCGTTCTCCCAGTTAGATTAATGATCTCCGGCATCTGTTTTTCTAAGCGCTCGCTATGAGTAATATCGCTTGGTCCACCCAACATAATAATATGCGCACAAATAGACTGCTTTACTTGTTTATACAACTCACGCCAATGCCCATCTACCCAATGTTTCTGTGCTCTCGTTGTAAACGGACAAAACACCACATAAGGTTGATCTTGAGTATGCTCAAATAACAGTGCTTCTGCGTGTTGTTGTGTCTCTTTTGAGGCAATGAGCGAGTATTGAAACGCCATTTCAGGCGCACCAAAAAATTTCGCTGCAGCTCTGTATTCCGAGCTGATATCAGCAGACCAAGGCGAGGTCACTACCTTATTCATAAGCCACTGACTGCCTTCGCGACTATTGATCCCAACCTTGTATTGAGCGCCGCTAAGCCAAGCTAGCAAGCCACTTTTAAGGAGTCCTTGGGCGTCGAGCACTAGGTCAAATTGTCGACTAGCCAACTGCTTTTTAAAGCTATTAACGTGCTTCAGTAGCGCTATGATCCCCTGTGCTTTTCGCACTTTTTGCCACTCATTCCGAGGCCACAGGATCACCTCATCTAGCACTGGATTTTGTTGTAGCAAGGTCGCGCCAGCTGGCTCTGCTAACCAGCTCAGTTTTGCTTCTGGATAACGTGCCTTTAGTGCAGAAATAAGACCTGACGCCATCACGATGTCACCAATAGCACTGAGTCGGACAATAAGGATATTGTTGTATTGCATTGTTATCTGATCACCATTGGATGTAATCGGGTACTATGGACTGGCCGTTGCGCTTGTTTTAACTGATATAAAACTTGCGATGTGGTTTTGTGTAGTGCGCCATTATGCTCTGCGATAGTGGCTTGCCCAACCTGTATTTGTTGTGCTGTTGCTGCACTATTTTGCCAAAAGCCGATGACTTCTCTGGCTATTTGCTGTGGCTCATTACCCTCAACAAGTGCGCCAGCTTGACTCAGCGGCGCACATATATCTTCACAATTTCGTCGACTACTTCCCATTACGACGGCAGCCCCTTGGACAATGGCTTCGGCAGGATTATGACCACCAAGCTTAACTAACGAGCCACCGATAAAGGCAACATGGGCATCACGATAAAATGCAAATAATTTACCCATCGTATCGAGCAGGTACACTTGTGTATTTGCAGTTAGTGTTGGCGCGTGCGAGTAACGCTGACAACTCAGCCCACTTGCTTGCAGCAGCTGCCATACCTCATCAAATCTTTCAGGATGACGCGGTGCGATAATTAGCTGAGCAGCTGGATTTTGCTGTAACAACTGTTTGTGCGCTGCGACCACCGCTATTTCTTCGGTGTCATGCGTGCTCCCCGCAATCCATGTCAGCTGAGAGGGTTTTTGCGTTGGGTCGGCATGTTTCAGTTCCGGCCAATCGTACTTGATATTACCGCACAGCATCAGTTTTTCAGGTGGTACACCCAACTCGCGAAAAGCTTGATAACTTAGCTCACTTTGCGGCAGGATTTTATGCACCTTGGAAACCATAAAGGTAAAAAGACCTAACATTTTGGCATAACGATTCTTTGATCTGTCGGTCATGCGGGCATTTACCAGCATCACTCGACTGCCTTGGTTGCGCGACTGACGGATAAGGTTCGGCCACCACTCCATCTCAACCGACATGGTCAATAGCGGATTAAAATGCGCCAAAAACGCACCAACCGTCAATTGAAAGTCCAATGGCAAATAGGTGTGAATGACTTGCTCCCCCCAGTTGCGCTCAATATAGTCGGAACCTGCAACCGTGGTGCAAGTAAAAACAATGGGTAAATGAGGATGCTGTTTACGCAGCTCAGGAATAAGTTTAGCAATAGCGGCGCATTCGCCGACAGAAACGCCGTGTAAATGAATGCAGGCGGGTAACCGCTTACAATCGTAGACACCCAAGCGCTGTAAAAAGTGCTTTTTATAACCCGGTTTACGTAGCCATTTTTTTAATAAGATCAGCGCAATCAAAGGTAAACATAACAATAGGATACTGTTATAAACACCAATCCAAAGTGAATTAGCTGATCTTCTACGAAGACGAGAGGTTGCCTTAACCTTAGCCATAGTTACACCTTGTTATTCAAGCCTGAATTAGCCCCAGTGTAACTATGGTTTTTGACACTAAATTGACAGTAACTCCATGCTGACGGTTTTCATCAGCGGCTCTTTTCTACTCATATCGTAGTATCAATGCTGGTCGCATGCCTGCAGCTCTAAGGGCTAGAGCTGCCACTGTAAGCCAAGTGATCCCAACAACTATCAGTGCAGCAATGCCATATATCCACATCGCTTGATCGATTCGGTCATTGAAGTTCGCAAGCCACTCACCAACAAGCCAATAGGCAAGTGGGTACGCAATGGTCATGCTCACAGCAACTAAAGTCAGAAAGTCTCTTGCTAACATATTGACGATGCTCAGGCTTGATGCTCCTAGCACTTTACGCACAGCTACCTCTTTTTGCTTCTTTAACACAGTAAAAGACGTGAGACCAACCACACCTAATATCGCAAGACACAATGTGAGTAAGCTAAATGTTTGCACAATCTGAATAAAACGAACATCTTCGTTAAAGTTTGCGCTAAAGTTCGCCCCTAAATCCTCAATATCAGGCTCATAAATACCCAACCTTGAAGCGAGCAGCTGGGTAAGCTGTTGCGTCACATGTTGTTGTTTTGATTTATCGACTTCTATCAAAATAGCGGCGGTTGGCACTAGGCTGTACCCTGGTAACAGCATCGCCACAGAGTTATTGCGCTTAGCATCGCCAATTTGTATATCCTTCACCACTCCCACCACCGTCATATTTAACTTTCCACGACGCATGGTTTCTCCTACGATGTGCTGAGGTGAAGTGAAACCTGCTAACTTAGTAACAGATTCAGTGACGATAATACTAATAAAGCGCTCATTTCCTCGTTGTGTATACCAATCTGATGCGTACTTTGGTGCAAAATCCCGTCCTGCGATCAACTCCAAGCCGAGTTGCGATACGGCATTAAAACCAACACCTATACCTGCGATAGCCTCTGCTGACTCTTCACCATTTGGTAATATGGGGTTGAAACTGTATTGAATATCATGGGTTAAATCCGTATCAAGAGGGCCTGCCTGTTTCACTCCGTCAATATTTCGCACTGCATCTAGAAAAGGTGAGTGTGGACCAGCCAAGATAGCTTCTTTCGGTAACTCTCTTATGTATAAACGATTTTCCACGTTATAACCTGGTGATAAGGTTTGTAAAAAGCTGAGTTGCCGAGGTAGTGTTATTGCACCAATGATTAACGCGATGGCGACAATAAACTGAGACATAAGCAATATCTTTCGCAGCCATATTGCACCGCCAGATAACGAAGATTGGCCCGACAACATTAATTTCGGATTTAATTTTGAGAGATAGAGGGCAGGATAAATTCCAGCTAGCAAACTGACAATTAGTGATAACACCACCAGAAGCCCTCCTTGCCAACTGAAAAAAGTAAAATGAAGCGTTCTATCAACCAGATGATTAAAATTAGGTAAGCTCAACTCAATCATTGCTGCACTAACAATGAGTGTTACTAAAGCAACTACCAAAAATTCGCAAATAAATTGCCAGAATAACTGTGCTCTTGAAGCACCAAGTGACTTGCGGATCCCTACTTCTTTAATACGACAACCACTTTGCGCAATGCTCAAGTTAATAAAGTTGATGGCAGCGACGCTCAATAAAGCAAAACTGAGTATTACACTCACAGTGATGGCTTGAACATTTCCGCCAGCGCGCATCTCAGATAGCTCATCATGATATAGGTGCAGATCCACAAGGGGCGTTAAATTAATCGATAACACATCTTTTTCATCCCCTAGCACAAATAAATCCGTAACAGTCTGCTCCAGCTCTGGAATATTACTGGTGTTATTGAGACGTAAGTACACATAATGCATGTGCATATATAAGTTTTCGCTGGTCTTGTTGGTGTAAATCAGACTATCGAATGCAAAATGAGTATTAGGGGGCAGATCTTCAAAAACTGCAGCAACTGTGTATACACCCCCTTTATAATCTAAACGTTGTCCGACTACATCAAGGTGCCCAAACAAACGCATGGCTTCGGAGCGACTCAATACCAGTTGCTCCGGTGTACTCAACGCCTGTTCAATATTGCCCTCCAAGACGTCGAGGTCTATGAAACTCATGATATTACTTGAAGCAACATATAAATTATTTAACTGAAAAGACGTTTCACCAAAGCGGACATACCCTAGCGCAGGGTCATAATTTTTTGCACGAAATAACGCAAACACGTCGTCTACTTGTGCAAGGCCTTTCGCTTTTAGTAAACGGGGATAGTTAACGGTTGGAATAGTGCCAAGGCCTAGTGGTGAAAAGTCTACCTCGGCGCGATATACGCGTTCAGCACTTGGCTGAAATCGATCGAAGGATAGCTCATGCAAGGTGTAAAGTAATATCAAAAATGCAGCGGACACGCCCAATGAGAAACCCAAAACATTGAGGGCAAAGTGGAGTTTTTGTTTCTTCGCTACTCGTAACGCAGTACTTAAGTTGACAATCAACATTCTTCTTCCTTAAACGCAAGAAGCGGCCTCACTAGGCCGCGCAAAAGGTGTACTATTCATATCGTAGAATTAGTGACGGACGCGTACTCGCCGCTTTAAAAGCAAGGGTAGCGACGGTTAACCAAGTGATCCCAGCAACGACTAAAGCTGCAATACCGTATACCCACATCGCCTGCTCTATCCTATCGTTAAAGTTTGCGAGCCAGTCACCCACTAACCAATAGGTTACTGGGTACGCAATCGCGATACTGACTGCCACTAATGAAAGAAACTCTTTCGCTAGGATATTCACAATGCTCAAGCGTGATGCGCCCAAGACTTTGCGCACAGCCACTTCCTTTTGGCGGCGAGCAGTCGCAAAGGATGCCAGTCCAAAGGTTCCTAAACACGTCAGGAATACCGCAAGACCAGTAAAAATCAATACAACTAGAGAAACTCGCTCATCATCACGCAAAATCGCTTTATAATTATCTGACATGAGACTGATATTCGGCTCATAAAGGTTGGCGCTCTTAGCAAGAATCTCTATCACTTGATCTTGCACATAGGCTATGTTTTGAGCGCTTACCGTCATGATGATTTCACCCACCGTACTTTGACTAAATCCGCACAGAAAAATGATATTAGAGCTTGCGTCCTGGGCGTTCCCCACTTTTACATCAGCCACAACGCCCACAACTCGCATATTCAAACCGCGACCTTTGTCCAAAATAGTCTGGCCTATAATATCTTGGTAGTTTGAGAAACCAGCTTGCTTTGCAACCGTTTCAGTTATGATCGCCCCAACGTTAGTACCGTTACCATCTTGAGATGCCCAATCTGCAGCGTATGTACGGCTAAAGTCACGCCCTGCGAGTAATGTCAGCCCTAATCCTTCAACCAAATTAAAACCAGCGCCAATAGTCGGCGTGATCCCCTCTGATTGTTCTCCATTTGGCCACGTTGGTGAAACACTGCTATTGATTGATACAGTCAGTTTCGTATCGATGAAATTCAATGCTTCAACACCATCGATTGCTGTAAGTCTATTCATTAACACAGTGGGTTCTTTCGAAAAAATAGACTGTTTCGGTAAATCTGAGACCACAACGCGTTGCGCTGTTTCGTATCCCAGCGGTAAACCTTGCAGGTGTTTTAGCTGCTGTTGTAGCGTTACAGAGGCGATGATCAAAGCAATTGATAATGCAGCCTGAAAGGTCAGTAGACTTTTACGCACAAAGATTGCCGTATTTCCTCTTTGCAAATCACCACTGAGTACACGCTTTGCACTGAAAGATGAAATAAATAGTGCTGGATATAGCCCTGCACCAACACCAACAGCAATCGCCACAGCAATGACTGCAACGCTCAACATTGACATGTAATCGACAACTAATGCGCGATCCACAAGTTGATTAAAGCTCGGTAAACATAGCTCAACTAGAACGCATGCAATAATCATTGACAATAATGACACCAACACAGACTCAGCCAAAAACTGAATAACCAGTTGCAACTTGCTTGCACCGAGTGCCTTGCGCACACCAACTTCTTTAGCACGCTTTGCAGACTGCGCAATGGTCATATTAATAAAGTTAAAACCTGCGATAAGAATAAGAAGTACGCTCAACCCTGCACAGATAACGACAACCTGCTCAGTTCCTCCTGATTTCATCTCGAATGGTGATTTAGCAGTGAGGTGAAGATCACGTAATGGGTGTAGCTCAATAGCAAGCTTGCCTTTCATCGGGCCATCAAAGTATCTATCGGTAAATATTTGCGCAAGCTCAGGTACGTCTGTATTTTCGGTGAGCTTAAGATATACATAACTTGAGTTGATATCTAAATTAGATAAGTCGTGCTCAATATAAACTAAGCTTTTGAAGGAAAAGTGCGTATTTTCAGGCAAATCCTTAAATACAGCCCTCACGGTATATTGGCCGTCTTTGAATTCAAGTGTTTCCCCTTCAATATTAATCGTACCGAAAATTCGCAACGCTTCAGACTCATTTAACGCAATACTATTTGGCACACTCAAAGCGTTGCTCAAGTCACCAGTTAATATATCAACCTCAATAAAGTCTTGGATATTTGGGGTAGCCCCTAACACTTCTGTTAGCTTGTAGCCTTGGCCATTATGCTGAACATCGGTTTCAGCTTGATTTGTCCAGTCAACTTTTGTGAGTGCAAAAACAGACTCGATCTGACTATATTGCTCCATCTCTTTAGCGCGGGGGAAGTTAGAAATCGGTATTACAGCCAGCCCCAGCTTTGAATAGTCCTGTCCGATACGGTAAATACGCTCAGCATGAGGTTGCTGGCTATCGTAAGACAGTTCATTTTTTGCAAACAGTGCGACCAAAATTGCCGCAGCTAAGCCCACACTAAGCCCAACGACATTTAAAATAAAATGCTGTTTTTGCTGCTTAAATGTACGCAATGCCGTGATTAGGTAATTCGTTATCATTATGCTACCTCTACTTTTGGCGGTTGCCTCACCAAATTGGCTTTATCGAGCATTACTTGGCCATCGAGAAGGCGTACAAGCCTATCCGCGTATGACCCTTCTTTTTCTGAGTGCGTTACCATGATCACGGTTGTACCTTCGCGGTTTAGCTCGCGTAACATCGCCATGACTTCTTCGCCGTTTTTGGAGTCCAAGTTACCCGTTGGCTCATCCGCTAAGATAAGTTTAGGGTTAATAACCAGCGCTCTTGCAACCGCCACACGCTGCTGCTGACCACCAGAAAGCTGCTGTGGTAGATGATCGGCGCGATGATCGATGGCAACGCGCTTTAAAATCTGCTCTACACGCTGCTTACGTTCACTTTTTGAGATATTTTGGTATTGCAGCGGTAGCTCAACATTTTCAAACACCGTTAGCTCATCAATCAGGTTAAAACTTTGAAATACAAAACCAATAGACGCTTTACGTAGCTGTGAGAGCTGTTTTTCGCTATAGCCCGCAATGTCCGTGCCCGCAAACTCAAACTGCCCAGATGACGGTGAATCCAACATCCCTAAGATGGATAATAAAGTAGACTTACCACACCCAGACGGGCCCATGATGGCGACAAACTCGCCTTCATTGACGGTTAGGTTAATATCGTTTAGCGCAGTAGTTTCAACGTCTTGAGTACGAAATACACGGTTTAGGTTAGTTAGTTTTATCATTGTTATATCCTTAGAAATTGAGTTGTTGCGCTTTGTCGAAGTTACTGTAGCTTGAGGTGATCACTTGCTCACCTTGCGATAGCCCATCTAACACTTCGTAATAATCTTGATTCTTCTTGCCTAAGCGAATGTCACGGCGCTCGGCGGTTTTGCCATCACTTGCCAACACGTATACCCAATTACCGCCAGAGCTTGTAAAAAAGGCACCTCGCTTTAGCAATAAGGCATTTTCTTTGTTACCACCAAGCATAAGTTCTACATCTAGGCTTTGGCCGCGTTTGATGTCGCTAAGACCGCTTGGTAGCGCCACTTCTACCTGAAATTGAGATTGTGTTACACGGCTATCAATTTTGCTCACCTTGGCACTGACTAAGCCGCTGTCTAACATCACATTCACTGCCATATCCGGTTGTACTTGATTTAAATAAAACTCATCAAGGCGCACGATCAACTTGTATTCATTCGGAATGTCAATTTGGCCTAACCGCGCTCCTTTACTCTTTGACTCACCAATTTCAACATCCAACTCACTCAAATAACCCGATACCGGCGCTTTGATCAGTAGGTTTTCAAGGTTTTTACGGGCAAATTGCAAGTTTTTCTGTAGCATCTCAGCACTGTCTTCTAGCTGTTCGACTTGCACTTTACGAATAGAGTTTTCCTGCGTTTGGCGCTCTAACGTCAGCTCCTTTCGGGCCTTGTAATACTGTAAATCGTCCTCAATTTCAGATAGTCTGTCGGTTGCCAGTACGCCTTTCTCAACGAGTGGTTTAGATTGCTTATAACGGCGTTCCAAATGGCTAATTTGTAGGTCAATCTCCAGCAAGTCACGGCGTAGATTAAGCCGACTGGTTTCCATCGTCATTTGGGTGTTTCTCAGGAAGTTAAGTTGCTCTGTTACTTGTGCCTCACGGCTCATCACGTCTAACTGTAAACTGGTGTTACTCAATCTCACTAATGGCTGACCTGCCTCAACAAACTCACCCTGCTCCACCAAACGCTCTTCTACTTGGCCACCCGCGATGGTATCTAAGTAAATAGTGGTTTTTGGTACGACTTGACCACGCAAGCTTAGTGCGTCCACAAACGCTCCCTTGCTTACAGTACTCACCGTTAGGCTACTCAGCACGAGATTTTGACTACGACCTGAAGAGGCAGTGTTATTGAATGCCAATGCCGCTGCAGCAATGCTCAGTAGTACACCACCTGCCACCGCTTTTTTAAGATGTTTTTGTAATCCTGAACGCTCTATTTTCTTATCCATAATCACGCCTCTTGTTCTTAGTCAGTTAAATCGTTTTATCGAATATGCGTAACTAATATCAAGCACCGTGCCAAGATTTGTTTTTCATTAAAATACAATAAGTTAAATATAAAATCTTATATTTCAAGAATAGTCAGTGTCCGGAAATAGAACACATCAAAAATCACAAAGTGTCCATAAATGAACACTTTTCGTAGACGAAGTGTAAACGATTGCGGTACGCTAAAAGAAAAATAAAGCGATCAGGATATGAAGCAGGAAGGCACCATATTAATTGTCGACGACAACAGCGATATATTAATTGCAGCAAAGCTTTTGCTAAAAAAGCATTATCAAACCATCATCACCACAGATAACCCCTTTGATATAGAAGCGCAGATTACATCGCAGCAAATAGATGTGATCTTGCTCGACATGAACTTTAGCCAAGATGCCATTAGTGGCAAAGAGGGCTTTTATTGGTTAAAGAAAATTGTCAAACAAGACCCAAGTATCGTGGTGCTGTTAATGACCGCTTATGGCGATATTCAACTTGCTGTCGATGCGATAAAAGCAGGTGCCGCCGACTTTATCGCTAAGCCGTGGCAAAATGACCAACTACTCGGTGCGGTTGCCGCCGCATTTGCCCATGCCAAAGACAAGCAGCAAGTTGGTAAGCTCACTCGTCAGGCACAAGGGTTAAATCAGGCACTCAATCAATCTAGTGGTAGCCATCAATTTGCCTTTCTAGGCCAAAGCCAGGTAATGCAAAAGGTGTTTAGTACTATAGAACGCGCAGCACTCACTGATGCCAACATTTTGATCACTGGCGAAAGTGGCACGGGCAAAGAGCTTGCAGCCCACGCCATTCATCAGGCGAGTATGCGCCACGACAAGACCTTTATCAGCTTAGACATGGGCGCTATCTCCGAAAGTTTGTTTGAAAGCGAACTATTTGGTCATAAAAAAGGGGCGTTTACCGATGCGAAAAGCGATAAGGTCGGTCGCTTTGAGCTTGCACACGAAGGGAGTTTGTTTTTGGACGAATTGGGCAACCTACCAATGAACCAACAAACAACGCTACTTGCAGCGCTACAAAATCGACAAGTCACTCCTGTGGGCGGCAATAAGCCCATTTCAGTGGACATACGACTTATCTGTGCCACCAACGACAATCTGCAACAAGCGGTTGATGAAGGTCGTTTTAGGCAAGATTTATTATATCGGATCAATACCATAGAGATCCGTCTGCCACCGCTTCGCGAACGTGCCGACGATATTCCACTGCTCGTAAACTACTACCTAGAGCACTTTTGCCACAAGTATAAAAGGCAGCTTGAGGTAAATAGCAGCGACATGCAGTGTTTACAAACCTATCCGTGGCCGGGTAATGTCAGAGAGCTCGCACATGCTATCGAGCGTGCGGTGATCTTAAGTGAAACCGAGTTTTTAGATATCAGTACTGTAATTGGTACTAACCACTCGGCGGCGCAAGCCGGTAAGGAGGATACCTCGGACCCCAATGCACTCATTTTTGAGGGTACTTTCAACCTTGAAGAGATTGAGCAACGTACGGTGCGTGCAGCGCTCAAGCATTATCAAGGCAATGTCTCAAACGCAGCCAAAGCGCTCGGGTTAACCGAGGGGCAATGTATCGTCGCTTAGAAAAGTACGATTTGTAGGAAGGAAAGAAATGACCCGCCTCGCTCACCACCCCACTCTTGTTTTTTTCTTTACTATCATTGGCCTAGTAATTTCCAGTAGCCTCTCGCTATATTTGTATATACAAGGTGGATTTTCGGCAACTTGGCTGCTGTTCACCCTTATTACCATCGCGTTTATTTCAACCTTATACTTCCAATTTAACAAGCAAAACAAGCATATGGGTTTTGTACTTAAGTCTTTAGCCAATGGCGATAGCTCCTTAGGATTAAGCCAACATCACCCCATGCGGCAGCACTTAGAAGAGATAAAAACGCGGATCCAAAGCGCACGGTTGAGCGCCGAGCAGCAGGCTCACTTTTTACAAACCTTGTTAGTGCATATCGACTTAGCGGTTTTGGTGCTCGACAGCGAGGGGAAGGTTATAGAGTCAAATCCAGCGGTAACCCGGCTACTCGGTAAACCCATTAATCACAGCGAAGATTTAGAAGATATCGCACCACTGGTTAATGAATGCGATAACAGTTTGAAAACGATAGCAAATTGGCAGTATGGCGAACAACAAGATAACTTGTCTATACAAATAACATCAGCGCAGATCCAAGGGCAAATTCGTAAAATTGTCACCTTACAATCTATTCGAGATGCTTTACAAAATAAAGAGCAGCAAGCCTATAAACGCCTCACCAAAGTGCTTACGCACGAAGTCGCTAACTCTATCACCCCTCTGTCATCCATTGCCCAAACCTGTGAAGGGCTACTGCCCAGCACACTAAGTTTTGACGATGAAGAAGACAAACAAGACCTAGCTTTAGCGTTGCAAACGCTGGCAAAACGCACTGAATATTTAGGTGCATTTATCGCCCGTTTCCGAAAAGTCAGCAACTTACCAAGCCCAGTGTTGCAACCTGCCCAGCTTGCGCCGCTTGTAGAGGGTATTTATCAGTTACATCAACAAAGCTGTCATCAAGCAAACATAGACTTACAGCTTGATATTAGCCACTCTCAACTGGTGATGTTAGATACAGCTCAGATTGAGCAAGTGCTTATTAACTTAACCAAAAATGCCATTGAGGCGGTCCGGCAAAACAATGACTCAAGTCAGCAAAACGCGCGCCAAGTGGTGTTGAAAACTGGAGCAAATAACGCAGGCCAGCACTATATAGAAATAAGCGATAATGGCCCTGGCATTGCCGAGCATGTCGTCGACATGATTTTCGTACCGTTTTTTACCACTAAACAGCAAGGCTCTGGGATCGGTTTAAGCCTCTCGAGACAAATCATGATTAATCATGGCGGCGACTTAATTTACCTTCAGCGCGAGCAAGGCGCCTGCTTTAGATGTGTATTTGGTTAACTAACCTGAGCCATGGGTAAGGCACAGCTTACCTTTAGTTCAAGGTAAATAAGACGACAGGCCAAATCATCCTTGAGGATTTGTGAACTTATAAAAAGTCGGTAAACTAACAGTATCTAATTTAGGGAAAAGTTCGTGCACACCGTATATAAACCTATTCTTACTATTACTGGAGTTGGCTGGACCGCCGTCATCATATTTTTAACCGCAATCGACTTACTGCACGATTGGGTTGAGATAGAAAGTGAGCGGCTGAATAACCCGATCTGGTGGGCCTTGCAGGAATGGGGGCTTTGGTATATTTACACGCCAATTCTCTTCTTATGGCTAAATAAACTCAGCCAACAGAATAAGGTATATTGGCGCAATTACCTTGTTTGCTGCTCGGTTTTATTCGTACTGAGCATGTCTATACAAGCTGGGTTCGACTATCTCGTTTATCGCGATGATATTCCCTATACCTTGTATTATTTTGCGCCATTACATCCGCTGGTGATCTACGTCTGCTTTATGATTTGGCACAAGTTTATCCGTATTGAAAGCAACGAAGAAAACAATAGCATCGCGATAAATCAACGTTTGCTTGTGGATTTAGGCGGCGATAAGTCATTTGTACAGATCAAAGACATAGTGCACATAGTGGCTGCTAAAAACTATGTTGAAATTCATACCGAGTCACACCAATACCTCAAACGAGCAACCCTATCTCAGTTTGAAGCCATGCTGCCCACCGATCTATTTGTGCGCACCCACCGCTCTTATTTAGTTAATCTGGCCTATGTTGAGCGTATCATCACCAAAGCGTCAGGTAATGCCATCATCAAGTTATCAACGGGCGCGCAAATTAGCTTGAGTAAAGGCTATAAGAAGGCTTTGAAGTCACGCTTTGATACGCTTTCTCAGGCTGCATAACACCAGCGAGCGACGTGAACCCGCTTACGGTGTCCCGTCGATCCGTCCCATAGAACCACCTTACGTACCTAATAATTTGTTTTATCTGCTTTTTTATTTTTAATAGCGCAATGGAGAGCTTTTTATTCACAGAGGAACAATGACACGATTTCATCCCTCCACGGCGGCCTATTACGCTTTAATGAGCGTCATAAGTAGCAGCGTTTACGCCAATATGGATAACTTAAAACCGAGTGTTTACACTGGAAATTCTTTGCAACAATTTGCTGCACAAGATGTACTTGCAGTCATAGAGCGCTTACCGTCATTCACACTCTTAGAGCAAAATGGTGAGCGCGGTCTCGGTGGTAGTTCAGCCAATATTTTATTAAATGGTATGGAGATCCGCGTAAAGTCCGGGTCGGTCTCGGAGTATCTAAAACAACTTCCCGTTGATCAAATTACTGCGCTAGAAGTTTATCTAAGCCACCACCCATTCCCTTCACTTAAGCAATATAATCAAGTTGTTAACGTCATTCGTGATGAAAAAACCAATGCCTATAATTGGCAACTAGGTAGCACACTCAACGCCAGCTCCTCGATTGGCATCACGGCAATGGCAGGGTTTATCTTACCTAAAGGGCAGTGGACGCATAGTGGCCATATTCAAGCTCAGGATGAGCCATTTAAAAGTACCAATAAAGGTCAACTGTTTGCGTCTAGTAATACTCTCGAGGAAAAGAGCGAAGAAACATTTAGAGAGCAAAGTGAGCGAATAACACTCTCACTTACCAGCCACAAAACCATGCAGGATGGCGCCCTAACGCTCAATGTTCAGGCTGTAAAAGACAACTTGCAGTCGCAATACGAATGGCTGTACCGCACACCAACTTCATCCAGCGATATTGAATCTGCGTTTTCGCAAGAGCGCGATAAAACAGACACAACCGAAATGTCTATCGATAGACAGTGGCAAGGTCAGCGCTGGAGCACACAGCTTACAGGCTACTACTCAAAACAAAAGAATGAGTTACACATGCTTGATGGTCTCTCTGCGCAACTTTCAACACCGAGCTTTACACAGTATAAGCGTACTGACGAGCGAGTAATTCGCCTGATGGTAAACGACACTGTCTCGGAGTATGGTCTTGAGGCCAGTATTAATCGAGTAAATGCCAACACACTATTACCCAAGGAGCAGTTACACAGCACGATAAAAGAGCTAAGTCTTGAGCCCTTTGCTGCTTTTACTTGGTCGCTTTCACCCAAATGGCGGTTATACAGCAAACTGGCAGCCGAGCAGGCTACACTTTCGACCAATAGCAGTAAGAGTGAAGATATTCAGCACCTCATCGCCAAGCCGCTGGTGCGATTAAATTATGACGCGACAAAAAGCACTCAGTTTACAACCACCTTAAAGCATGAGGTGGAACAGCTCGATTTTTCACTTTTTTTACCTGAGCTCAACGCAGGATTTGGCCGCTTACAGTTTGGCAACCTTGAAATAAAGCCTATGCAGTACACTGAACTTGCGCTGCAAATTGATATTGAAGAAGGTGAAATATGGCGTTTTAACGTTAAACCTTTTTATCAGTGGCAAAAAGATGTGCATGAATATCAGCAAGATAATCGAGGTGAAAGCATAATTGCAAATGCCGGGGATGCCACACTTTGGGGGCTAGATGGTGCAGTTAATCTAGACTTATCAAGCTGGATCAACAACAGCCAGATCAATCTTGATTATAGTTATCGAGACGCATCATACCGTGACATACTCACAGGCAAGCGTGCGATTAACGGAACTGTTCCACATAGGGCTAGCATGCAATTTCGACAAGGTTTTAGCCGTTTTTCTTGGAGCATAGAGATTTCCAGTGGGGATAGTTATCGCGAATATTACCCAGACGAGCAATTTATTGAATCAGGCTCATTGCAATTGACTTTGCAAGCGCAACTTCAAGTAAGCCAGCGAGTTAAGCTCAACCTAGAAGCTTCGCCACTAACGTCTAGATACGAATATCGACGCCTGTATCACAACGCCTCACGGGCGGGTAGCGTAAGCGCCGTGGAAACGATTCGTGAGCGTGTGCCACCGGAGTTTGCGTTTACGCTCAGTGGTAGTTGGTAGGCAGATACTAATCGTGCCTATTAGCCCCACTTTTATTGCCTCACTGTTATTTTGTTTTGGCCGTGTTAGACATCATGGTGTTATTACGTGAAACGATTTATTTTAGTTTGCAACTAGATTACAACTTTCATCTTTCTTGGTTTGAACTTATCTATGAATATCAAAAAGATGCTTTGAGCTTGGTGTTCTTTATTGCCGTTATAACTGGTTATCGATTTAGTATTTCTCATATACTTGGCGAAGCACGCCCAATAACACAACGAAGCGATGAAGATGAAATACCATTAATGTCTCTAAGGTTGTGAGTATTACGCCGCTCGCCAGTGGTGACAGTGAAATCGCATTGCAAAGTGAGAAAGTATTAACACTCTCGAGAACCTATAAAACACGATTTAAGCAACAACTACGCCTTGAGTAAGTGAGCAGACGCAATTACCAAGTAACCGAGTGTTATTGCGTTAATTCCATTAATCAATGCTAAATGCTGTAACGCTAAAGTTCATTTTGTATCCATTTCATCGCTCTACACTACACAGCCGCAACAGGTAAGGTGCCTATTTTTGCATTTGCACCGAATTTATATACAATCTTATGCGGTTCAGATGCCTCATTGGACTGCATAATAAAAGGATAATAAAAAAGGCTCTATGAAAAACCTCATCACTCCATTACTTGCAGCAATTTTGCTTCTAAATGGCTGTAGCCAAATACAGCAACCTCAACAGGATGAACCTACGCCAGATAACTCCGTGCGACCTGTCGTAAACAAACCAAAAAATACAGTCAAAGACGAAGCTGAAACCGTAGTTAAAGCATCGTATGATCCACTCGCTACAGATGATTTGTGGCTACGTATTAAAGATCAGCTCAGCTTTGCCGACTCCAACGATAAGCGTGTAAAACAACGGATTGATTGGTATCTCAAGCATCCAAATTATATGGATACCATCAGTGAACGAGCAGCGCCGCTACTTTATTACTTAGTGGAAGAAGTCGAAAAGCGTGATATGCCAATTGAACTTGCGTTGATGCCACTAATTGAAAGCGATTTTAATACCCACGCCTACTCTCACAAGCACGCTTCAGGCTTGTGGCAACTAACGCCGCTAATTGCTAAGCATTATGGCGCCAAGATCAACGCTTGGTATGATGGTCGCCAAGATATCGTAGACTCGACTCGCGTCGCATTGGACTTTTTGCAATATCTCCACAAACGTTTTGATGGCGATTGGTATCATGCCATTGCCGCTTACAACACGGGTGAAGGTAGAGTGCTTGCGGCTATTGAACGTAATAAAAAAGCAGGTAAACCAACTGACTTTTTTCATTTGAAGTTACCGCGCCAAACAAGCCACTACGTACCAAAGCTACTTGCGGCATCACAGCTGCTAAAGCATGACTTGATGAAGTTTCCTAAGATCCCTAATCGCTCGCTAATCAGCGTTATTAAACTCGAACAGCAAGCCATTTTATCTGATCTTAAAGGCTGGAAAGAGGTCGAAGTATTGAACCCAGGCTATGCACGTTTTCCTGCATTACTCGGTGGTCCTGAGCATATTGTCGTCCCCACCGCGCGCGTATCAGAGTGGCAAACCATGCTCACAGACTTACCAAAAATGCCCGCAGATACATGGCAACATTATACAATTCGCCGCGGAGACTCTCTCAGCACTATTGCAAAGCGCTACTCGCTAACCGTCGCCGAGTTAAAAGCCTTTAATCAATTAAAGAGTGACCGTATTCGTGCAGGGAAAAAGCTAATTTTGCCCATACTAGCTGACAAACAACTAGACTATAAGATAAAACACGGCGATAGTTTATGGCGCATTGCGAAACAATTTAATGTCAGCGTCACAAAGCTAAAGCAATGGAATCAGCTATCGACAGATAGATTGAAAATTGGAGATACGTTACTGGTATTTCTGTCGCCTTAAAGCGTAATATCATTTGGATAAATATGTCAGACCATAATAATAACTCTCACTCTGAAGATGTTACCGAAGAGAGACTCACGGAGCGAGTGCGCCCGCCAGCACCGAGCTCAAGACAAGCGAGAGGTAGTTTTAAACTCTCTCGCTCTAAAATGAACACCATTTTAGCCTTATGCGCTATGTTTATCTCAGCAGCGTCGTTTTATGCCACTTATCTGCAAGCCAAGGCTGCTCAAGAGCAGGTTTCCGCGGCCGAAAAGCAGCTAAAAACTGAAACCTGGCCTTGGCTACAGTTTAGCTATAGCAACTTTGATCTAGACTCCACTCAAGCAACGATTAGAGTAGACATCCGTAACTCGGGGACCGGGCCTGCCATAATCCACTACATTAAGTACGAGTTTGATGGCGAAAATTACTTTGATGTAACCGAGCTTATGGACGCTTGCTGCAACCTTAACGCCTATCAAGCAGCGCTTAGAGATGCCCAAGACGAAGAATCAAATATCAATTATCTAAAAAAGTTTGGTTGGTATGTTTCCAGTGCACCACAAAAAATCTTGCTAGCAGATGGTGACACTTTCAACATCTTCACTATGCCAAAAAGTAATTTTAACCGTGGCTTATGGGATAAAATAGATGCCCATAAAATGAATTTTAAGGCAGAGGCCTGCTACTGTTCTATACTAAAACAGTGCTATACCACAAATGAAAAAGCAGTGATCACTGAGGTACCTAGTTGTTCAATGACACCGATAAATTCTATCAGCGAGTAATCACGCACCTCATGCAGTTTGAAGGTGAAGTGCTACATTTGTACCTAGATGTGAATGCCAATCCAACGATTGGTGTTGGCTTTCACATGCAAAGTGTTGAGCAATTCTGCCAATTACCAATGCGAGATAGGCGCTCCAAACGCTCTGCAACACTACAACAAAAGCGCGATGAATATCGCAATATAAAGTACAAGCCAAGCGGCTACAAAGCTTCTTGGTATGCTCAACATACCGAGCTAACGTTGTCGCCCAAGGCCTCTAAAAAGTACCTCATAGAGCAGATTAAAGAATTTGAGCGGCACTTAATCCATTTTTTTGCCAAGCAAGATGCTGGCAGCATTCCTTATCAACTATTACCGACGCCCGCTAAGATTGCGTTGCTGGATATGGCTTATAACCTTGGTACCAGTAAGTTATTTTTGGCCTTTCCTAATTTGATTAAAGCCGTCAGCGCACAAGATTGGCACAGCGCAAGTAAAGAGTGTAGCCGTCTACATATTAGCCCAGCACGAAACGAAGCCACCAAAAAGCTATTCCTCAAGTGCGATAAATACAAACGCTATCAACTGACTTGGTTCGAAACTTTGGTTAAAAGGCTAAAGCGTTGGTTATCTTAAAGGTCAGTTCAGAAAAAAGGACTCAATAGGGTCGTAAATCAAGCCATGCTCATTGCGGTGAGAGTGATAGAGGTGAAATTTTTTTACCGTCAGCGAAAAGGGCTCTATTGGCTTTGCCACAGTCGGCTCTGGCTTACAATTTCTAAATAGCGTGATATGTGGAGAGAACGGATGCGGGTTATGATAGAGGTCGCATTTTTCTCCAAAAGCCCGTAATGGATTGGCGAGATCAAGCAAAGCTTGTGGTTTTTGTTCGGGCTTAAAGTAAAAAATGCCATTGTGTTGCCAGTAGCCATAGTCACTAAAGGTGAGTGCAAATTTAGGCACAGATAAACTACTGGCAAAATCACAAAGCTCAGCAACTTTTGATTCCTCCACCATGGCAAGAAACGCCAGTGTAAGATGCCAATTACTTGGTTGTGTATTGGCTTTACTGGCACTCACGCTATCCACCAGCCACTGACCGATATGTGCTCGAGTGTCGTCATCCATGCCAATACCAAAAAATAATCGCTTTTGCATCTTACACCTTTACCTTAAGGCTTAATAAACTAAGGCTTAACTAACCGTTTCCCTACTAAAGTTAGCATAACCCCAGCAGAGAAGCATAATAAGCCAACAAATTGCAACCAGGCGTTTTCTACACGCTCACTAAATTTAGGGCCTTGAAAACGATAGTGCCTTCTACCATCGGTTAACGATTCGGTATAAGCGCCCCCTTTATAGTCTGAGAAAAATACCGTTTTTTTGTCTAAACGTTTCGCCATGGCAAGCTGAACTTGCTCAAAAAACTCACGGTCACCATTCTTACTATGAGGAACGAGATATGCGTGCCATTTGTTGTATAACTCAACGGGCTCGCCAGCTTGCAATACACCCTGAGATTCATACTCAAACAGTTTTTCACTAAAAAATATCTGTTTGTAGCCACTCCAAAATAACCCGACACCAAGAGACACTAGCAAAATAGCTAATACCGCAAGTTGCTTATATTGCTTTTGTTTTGATTGTTGGTGTTGCTTATACCAATATTCGATGTCTGGTATTTGACTTAGTTCTTCACGCTTTCCTTGTGTTGAAAGGGTTTGCATACACTCGTCTAAAGATAAATTCAGCGCCGTTAGTAACTTTCTAAATACCTCGTTAGAAGGCACAGACTTGTCGTTTTCTAGTTTAGATAAATAGCTTTGCTCAACACACATTTGCTCCGCTAACTGGGGTTGGCTCAAGCCTTTTTGTGTCCGGATCTGTTTTATAAAGTGTCCTAGTGTCATCACGGTCATCCTCGTTTATTGTTGTTGTGACCCGGCACATTCTTGGCAATTCCTTGATAAATACCAAGTTGAATATTCAGGAATAAGCATGAATATCATAGCATTACGAAATATTCATGGTTTGAATTGGAGTTTTGATTAAAACGTATAATAAACAAGCCCACGTTCAGATCAATACAATGCCTTTTGGTGCAGCCGTGCGCGAAACTCACTAGGCGTGCACGCCTTCAACGCTTGAAAACGACGATTAAAGTTAGAAATATTATTAAAACCACATTGATCCGATATCACACTAATGGGAGAAGCTGAGCTAATTAATAGTTTACAGGCCTTGGCAATACGCAGCTGATTGATAAATTCCGTCACAGTACGCTCCGTGCGCTTTTTAAAGAAACGATGAAAGTGATTGGTGCTCATGTGCACTTGCTGTGCAAGCTCATCGGCGCTTAATTTGTCGGTGTAATTGTCATAGATATAGGCAATGACCCGGTCGAACTTGTCTTTCGCAGGATCATGGCGGGCGTCAAAGCGAAAGCCGCTACTGGCTAAATGTTGATAGTTCGATGTCGTCATCCGCGTTAGCATTTCGAGCAAAAGCACAAAGCGCATTAACGGCTCGGCATCCGCGATTTGCTCGAACCACTTTTTCGCTTGTCTTGCGACTTCCACAGGAAATTTGACGCCACGGCGCGCAGCATTTAACAATTCAGATAAGCCTTGTAATTCAGGGTGCTGAGCCACTAAAGACTCCAACCAGTGCGCAGGTATTTGTGCAACATGGACAACATGAGCGGAGTGATCGGGATTCGGTTTTGACTGCCAAGTATGTGGTAAGTCAGGCCCTAGGATAACCAAATCCAAGTCTTCGTAAGGGGCAATATGATCACCCACATGACATACACCGACACTGTTGAGCGTCAAACAAATCTCATATTCCGGATGATAGTGCCAATTAAAGGGAATTTCGGGCAATTGATACAGACAATAACGCCATGAGCATCCAGGGGATGGCAGAACTTTCTCGTACATCGCGCGCATAGCAATTTCCTTTTACATTAATAAACTTATTTAAAATCGGTATGTTATAAATTTTTATAACCACCGTTCATTACACCTAATTGCACATCATGCAAATTCAATCATTCAACAATACTAATCTATCGAAATATAGCGATTGCCTAGAGTACAGTGAAGTATTTTTGTCAAATTACGCTCATTTAAGCGTGAAAAGTATCACTAGTAGATAGAAATATACCGCTTAAAAAACACTCAAGACGATACCCTAGCTTCTGCCAACAACAAATAGGAACAATGGGCAGAACAATGAAAACAACTAAGTTGAAGCAATTTAAATTGAATAAACTTGCCGCCATCGTGACAGCAAGTACCTTCTCACCCCTATTACTCACCGCTGCACCATCAGCATTAGCCGAAGAACAAAGCGCAACAGAAAAAGTCGAAGTGATTGAAGTAAGAGGCATTCGCCGCTCGCTTGAAGCTTCAATGAATACCAAGCGCTTTGCAGACGGTATTGTTGATGCTATCACCTCGGAAGATATTGGTAAGTTTCCCGACAAAAACATTGGTGATGCGCTACAACGTATTTCAGGGGTCACGGTAGACCGCCAATATGGCGAAGTCAGCGGCGTTACTATTCGTGGTACAGCACCAGAGCAGTCGCGCATTTTGTTAAATGGCCAATCCGTTGCCAGTACCGACTGGTATGATTTGGGGCCATCCACACGTACTTTTAACATGGAGTTGCTGTCTGCAGAGCAAGTTTCGGCAGTTAACGTCTACAAAACACCTGAAGCAAACATTGAAGAAGGTGCGCTGGGTGGCACGGTAAACCTCGTCACGCGTAAACCACTGGACCTAGATGCACACACTTACATGGTGTCGGCAGAGATGGGCCGCTCTACCTTGTATGATGAAAATGATTTAAGCGGATCGTTTTTAGGTAGTTGGAAGAGTGACGATGAAAAGTTTGGTGTTTTGGCCGCTTACTCACTTGAGCGGTTAACGTCTGGTCGCCATGTAATAGAATCCATCGGTTCATATACTAAGCAGTTTGAAGCTAACCCTGATACCAATCAAGTCGATCATATTTCTGCATGGGCCATTGGTTCACAAGCATTTAGAGCTGAGCGAGAGCGCACCAGCGCACAGCTCACCGCACAATTTGCGCCAAGTGATAACATCGAATTTGCGGTAGATTATTTCAACTTTGAATTCGACAACCCACATGTTAACCATAACTTTCTTACCGTTACTGGTCGTGGCGCAGGGACGACTGATGTGGCAACCAATGATGCAGGCGGCGCTCAGCGTGCCAGAGTATTACCTGCTTACGCATCAATTATCTACAACCCTACTATTCGTAACGCCGTAAATATGGAAGTCGATGTCTTAAACTTCAGTGGTAAATACGTCGGCGATACTTTCGAGGTAAGCGGTGTTATTGGTCGATCTACATCTGATGGTGGTACGCAGTTTGGCTCCTCAAGTTGGTGGATCCCAGCAACCGATGAAGGAGACAAAATTGGCGATCCAGCTTTCCCTAATGGTCAAAATAGTACCGATGGTGGCTTTACTTATGATGCCACAGGCCCTTATCAAATTTGGTTTGACTCGTTAGATCCGACCGATGCCTCCCAGCTCAAATTTGCTCATGAATCAAACTTCCAAACGACAGTTCAAGAGCATGAAGTAAGTTATGCACAAGCCGATATCAAGTGGATGTTAGAACACGATTACTTCAAGAACATCAAAGCGGGTGTGAAAGTAAACAAAAACGAATTTTCACGTATCGCACTCCAAAGAAATCCAGCAGATGTAATTGGTTTTGTTCCTGATGGTAACAGCTTAGCTAATTGGAGTGATGGTATTTTTACCAATCTTCATTCGCAAACGGGCGGACATATCCTTAACTCATACGCCAAGATCGATGAAGACAAATGGTGGGATTTTATCACTGGCAAATATGAGGCGGGTGAATTAATCGAGCAACAAGATCTTGGTAAGACTTACAATGTTGAAGAAGATATGCTCGCTATTTATGTGCAAAGTGACTTCAGTGGTGAAAACTTCCGCGGTAATATCGGCTTGCGTTATGTGGATACAGAGCAACAGTCCACCGGTTATGTCGATAACACGGTATTCGATGAAACGGTTGACTACGACAACTGGCTACCGAGCATCAACTTCGCTTATGACTACAGCGACGATATTATCATCCGTGCGGCCGCCTCT
Source organism: Pseudoalteromonas sp. A757 (assembly GCF_004103285.1). Taxonomy (NCBI): domain Bacteria; kingdom Pseudomonadati; phylum Pseudomonadota; class Gammaproteobacteria; order Alteromonadales; family Pseudoalteromonadaceae; genus Pseudoalteromonas; species Pseudoalteromonas sp. A757. The sequence continues at coordinate 121,282 of NZ_QNQN01000069.1, read as the reverse complement.
AGCGTGATGTCTCGAGTTAACTACAACGACTTAAAGCCAGGTCTAGCGATTGATGCCAACTTTGGTTCTGCCACCGGTGGTAACCCGAATCTTAAACCATATGAAGCAGACCAAGCGGATATTGGCGTCGAATATTACTTTACCGAAGCTTCCTTGTTCTCAGCAGCCATTTTTGTGAAGAAAATTGACAACGTTGTCTTTTCTACCGAAGCGATCGAATATGTAGACGGATGCGGTACCGACCCTTCTAAATATGATCAATGCCGAGTCACACGCCCACGTAGTAACGGAGACGGTGACGTAACAGGGATAGAACTGCAGCTTCAACATAGCTTTGATAATGGCTTTGGCTTTATTACTAACTACACCTACGTGGATAGTGAAACCACCACACCAGATAATGCAAAAGAAATGGTGCCAGGTGTATCTGAAAACTCATTTAACGGCTCACTATTTTTCGAAAACGAGCAATTTAGTGCACGTCTTGCCTACAACTGGCGTAGTGAGTGGGTTGGCCTAGGTGCAGCACAAGCCGTACGCAACGACAGCTACCAACAATGGGATGCATCTTTGGTGTGGCATGCGATGGAAAATCTGGATGTCAGCTTAGAGGGTGTTAACCTGACCAATGAGGTTATTCAATCTTACGACACCAAATATAACTTAACGCAAAACACCATCGAATTTGGTACGCGCTATTACCTTGGCGTCAGCTATAAGTTCTAACCTCGGAGCCCCAGTCCCTTGCGACTGGGGTCATGTGCCTATGAAAACAATACAGTCACTCACCATCCTTGGTGGTGGTACAGCCGGTTGGATGTGCGCAGCCTACCTTGCAAAGCATCAACCCAATTTATCAATTACGGTGATTGAGTCATCAAAGATTGGCAGAATTGGCGTTGGCGAGGGCTCAACGCCGCATTTGCAGCTTTTTATGCAAAGTCTTGGTGTGAAAGAACGCGATTGGATGCCCGCATGCCAAGCAAGCTATAAAACCGGGATCTACTTTGATAACTGGAATGGCGACAATGGTAGCTACTTCCATCCTTTCTTCTCTGAAATGGATGCCAAAACAGCGGAAGTCTACTTTGTCAACGCCAACGCCAGACGTCGTGGTAACGAATATATAGATAAGCCCGAACATTACTTTTTAGCGGCAGTACTGGCCGGCAAGCAACAAGCACCACTGCCACAGCGCCCATTACCAAGGGCGCTTGAGTACGGCTATCACTTTGATGCGCAAAAACTCGCAGATTGGTTAAGAGCATTTAGCCTAGCGCGAGGCGTAAAACATATTCAAAGTACGGTGAGTAGCGTACAGCATCATGCACGGGAAATTATGGCACTGACACTTGAGTCGGGTGAGCAGGTGAAAAGCGATTTTTACGTCGATGCCTCAGGGTTTAACGCCCTACTGATAGAGAAAACGCTCGAAGTACCCTTTATTTCCTTCGCCGATCAGTTACTCAATGATTCAGCGGTCGCGATTGCTGGCGCTAAAACAAACCCGCTACCTTCAAGCACTTCTGCTATCGCGATGCCGTGCGGCTGGCGCTGGCAGATCCCGCTACAAGGCAGAACCGGACATGGTTACGTATACAGCAGCGCTCATACCACCCCCGAAGAGGCTGAGGCTCAACTGCGTCAAGCCGCGCAACTCGATAAAGGACAAGCCAAACATCTCACCATGAAAGTGGGCATGATGGCACGCAGTGTTGAAGGCAATGTGTTTGCTATTGGCCTCGCGCAGAGCTTTATTGAACCACTCGAAGCCACCGCGCTGATGGTCACAGGTTATAGCATTGAGTTATTGAGTAGGCTGCTTTCGCAACAGCTTGAGGCACAAGCCATCAATCAACAACTGTCAGAACTGGTGCTCGGTATTAAAGAGTATGTACTGGCACATTACGCCACCAGCAATCGCGCAGATTCACCGTATTGGCAAGATGCGAAAGTCGCAGCATTGAGCTTAAACGAGCTTGATGAGCTGCTCACACACTGGCGTAGCGGTGCTGATTTTGATGCTTGGCTCAACCAACACAAGAAGCACTCTCCCTATATTCGTCCCAGTTGGTATTGCTTACTTGGCGGCATGGATCATCGCGATAGCACCTGCCAAATGCCCTTTGATCAAGCGCCACAGCATATTGAACAGGCGGCTAAGGCCTACCTTACAAAGCTTAGTGATGAGCATTTTACTGCCCATACAACTGCACTGGAACAATTACAGCGAGCACAAGCATTCCGTGCATAACCCAATTGCGGGTGGTGGAGAGATTCCCCTTGATCTTTTTGTTTGTCTGCCCACAAGCGAGATCGCCACGCCATCACCCGCTCTCTAATGAAGGTGGAAATACAACATGAAAAAAAGCTACCTGGTGATTGCCTTAGTATTGGCAACCTTTTTTACGGTGTCCTTTATCACCAATATTTTAGGCGCGATTTTTCCAGCATTAATTGAAAGTTACAGCATAGGTCTAACGCTTGCGGGGTTCTTCCCGTTCGCCTTTTTTATCGCTTACGGTGTGATGTCTATTCCAGCGGGACTACTAGTTCAACGTTTTGGAGAAAAAACTGTTATGCAGCTCGCATTTACCCTTGCTGCAATTGGCGCAACGACCTTTGTGCTAATGCCAACGTTTGCCATTGCCATGGTTGCGTTGTTTATGCTCGGCAGTGCCATGGCATTGCTGCAAGTGGCTATCAATCCACTATTACGCGCTAGCGGTGGTTCAGAACACTTTGCCGTACTTTCAGTTTTTGCGCAGTTGATGTTTGGTGCTGCCGCGACACTCGCGCCTCTGATGTATAGCAAACTACAGTCTCAAGTCACCACCGCAGAGGGATTTGGCGGAGCGCTGTCTGGTGTTATCCCAGCAGATAAAACTTGGCTAAGTATCTATGCGGTATTCGCTACCCTGAGCGTCGTGATGCTATTGCTGTCGCAATTTACACCATTTAGCGCGGTACCCGAGCAGAAACAGCAGCAGCTGAGCTGGTCACAAAGTATCGGCTTTTTTAAAGATAAAACCGTACTGAAATTTTTTGCCGCCATCGCCGCTTATGTCGCGCTAGAACAAGGTGTAGCTAACCTGATTTCCGTCTTTTTGCAGCAGTATCATGGCCTAGATCCAACCACCGAAGGCGCAAAAGTGGTGAGCGAATTCTGGTTATGCCTAACCTTAGGTTGTTTACTTGGGCTGGCACTACTTAAACTCATTGATGCACAAAAGCTTTTGATTTTATTCAGCTCTGGCGCCGCTATCGCACTGTTAAGTGCGTTATTCGGTAACACTACCGTGGCGCTTATTGCTTTTCCAGTTGTGGGATTCTTTCTCTCCATTATGTGGTCGGTCATCTTTGCTCTGGCATTAAATTCATTCAAAACCGGCCATGGCGCAATCACGGGGATTTTATGTACCGGGATCATTGGCGGTGCATTTATGTCTCCCATCATAGGTTTTGCGGCTGAATTGAGTAACAACTTACAGCTTGCTGCCCTGCTACTCCTACTGCCACTTAGCTATATTCTGAGTGTTGGTGTATGGGCTAATCCTTTGATTAAAAATAAGACTTTTGGCAATAGCCGAAAGACGCTGTCTCAACCTCTAAATGAAAATAGTTAAATTACGATGAATCACTCTTTGTTATGTATTGACTTGGGTGGCACCAAAGCGCTTGTGGCTTCGGTTGCACACACTCAGGTCGAGCAGGTACGCCAATATGCGGTGCCTAGTCAGGCCAACTTGAACCAAGTTAATGCCTTTGTTATTCGTTTAATCGAAGAAAACCTAACGGCCGAAACAACCGGTATTGCGATTGGCGTACCAAGCACACTGGATGTATACAGCGGCACGGTGCTGACAACACAAAATATTCCAAATTGGCAAAATGTGCCTCTGAAGGGATTGTTAGAACAGCGCTTTTCATTGCCAGTTGTCGTCCATAATGACGCAAACTGCTTTGCATTTGGTGAATACTTATATGGTGAGCACCATGCCAACAACCTAATTGGCGTATGCCTTGGCACAGGCATTGGTGCCGGTATTGTGCTTAACGGTAGTTTATATACGGGTAACCATAGTGCTGCTGGAGAGCTGGGCAACTTAAGCTATCTTGATGGAATTATTGAAGATTATGCTTCAGGACAGTTCTTTGGGCGACAAGGAGTTGAAGGGAGGTGGTTGGCCGAGCAAGCACGTAGTGGCGACCCATTTGCACTACAACAATTTGAGACTTTTGGCAGTCACGTTGGTCATGCACTCGCGCAAGTAGTCATGGTGCTGAATCCAGATGTCATTGTACTTGGCGGCTCCGTGACGCATTCATATGACTATTTTAACGCTGCACTTGAAGCCAAGATGCAGCAGTTGCTTGGCAATGCTTTATATCAATCCGTTCGTGTCATTCCAAGCACCTTAAATCACGCGCCACTTTTAGGGGTATACGGATTGTTTCAACACAATAAAATTAACTATGATTACAAGGAACTAGCCAATGAAGTTTAATAGGCTTATGGCCCTACTTTTTGGGGTGTCGTCACCCCTTTATGCGCTCGACCAAACCGCAGTAAACTGGTTAGGCCAAAATCTTGATGTAAAGTACACCTTACTTGATAGCAAGCCAAGCACCTGCCCCAAGGCACAACAAAAGTGTTATTACTCGGCGCTGAGTTTTAGCGTAGCTAAAGAAAATACCAAGGCAAATAATGACTTTGCTATCTTTTTTAGCCAACTGATGCCGATTTACCATGTTGAGGGCGATAACTTTGCCATCACCCATATCAATGGTGATATTCACAAAATCACGCCTGCGGCGGGGTTTAGCGGGTTTTCAAGCGTCCCCACTACAGTGCGCTTTTATACCAAGGATTCTCAGGTTACGCGCTCGGAATTTATGCCAAATTATGTTGTAACGGACGCGCAGCTTAAGCTCACCCCACAAGTGATCAAAAGCACGCAAACCCAGCGCGATAACGACACAGGACTTGAGCTACAACCTTATCTGGTGCCATTTGATACGCTCAATCAGCTGCAAACCAGCAGTAAAGATGACACGCCGTGGATGGGCAGTGAATACTTATATCAACATCAAGTGAAGCCAACGCTTGATGCTGCAATTGGGCTGATACCAAAACCTAAACAACTGACAGTGCTGTCCGATAAACGACTCAATCTAGCGGCCGGTATTAATCTGCAACTTTCAGGCGTTTCAGCAGATGCTATCGCCATGGCACAACAGCGACTCAATACTCTCGGGGTAAAAAGCACCAAGGACGGACTTGTAGTTAATGTCGCTGTAAAGCCAAATCAGCAATCAAGCCCACATTATCAACTGACGGTCGCCGAAAATAATATCTCAATCCAAGCCAATAACAGCGCTGCTGCATTTTATGCGCTACAAAGCCTTGCGGGACTGTTGGATATTAATGATTTAAGTATTCCCATGGTGGATATTATTGATACACCAAGGTATGACTTTCGTGGTTTACACGTCGATGTTGCCCGCAACTTCCGCTCCAAAGCCTTTATTTTACAAACCATTGAACAGATGGCGGCGTATAAGCTAAATAAACTGCACCTTCATTTAGCGGATGATGAAGGCTGGCGCTTAGCCATCGACGGTCTTGATGAACTCACCTCTGTCGGCGCTTATCGCTGTTTTGATTTGACCGAAACTCGCTGCCTATTGCCGCAATTAGGCGCAGGAAATGATAAAAACGCGCAAGTGAATGGCTTTTACTCTGCTGAGGATTATATTGAGATCCTGCGCTATGCCAAGGCGCATCATATTGAGGTGTTACCCTCATTAGATATGCCTGGTCACTCACGCGCTGCAATCATCGCCATGGAGGCGCGATATAAAAAGTTGATGGCACAAGGCAAACCAGAGAATGCACAGCAGTATCGATTAGTCGAAGCTGCTGATAAAACGCGTTACAGCTCCATTCAACATTACAACGACAACACGCTAAACGTCTGTATTTCAAACACTTATACTTTTATCGACAAAGTATTAAGCGAAGTAAAAGTGCTGCATGACCGTGCGGGTGTACCACTCAATACATACCATATAGGTGCCGATGAAACCGCAGGTGCTTGGCTAGAGTCACCGGCTTGTAAAAAATTGCGCTCAAGCGTGAAAGATTTTACCAACTTTAACGGTTACTTCATTGAACGGATCGCAAAGTTACTAGATAAAAAAGGAATACAGGTTGCAGGGTGGAGCGACGGTTTAGGTGATGTACGTGCTGCAAATATGCCAGCAAACGTACAGAGCAATGCTTGGGCGACATTAAGCGAAAACGGGCACGCGGTCGCGCATCGCTTCGCCAATCAGGGCTGGCAGGTTGTCTTGTCTAGCCCTGATGTAACCTACTTTGACTTTCCATATCAATCTCACCCAGAAGAGCGTGGTAATCACTGGGCAAGCCGCGCTATTGAAAGTAAGAAGATGTTTGAATTTATGCCAGACAACCTTCCTGCACATGCTGAATTCTGGAAAAATACCAATCACCACGCCTACATAGCCAACGACAGCGACTCATCACTAAACAAAGGGGTTAAGTTTGCCGGGCTCCAAGGACACTTATGGAGTGAAATGCTGCGCAGTGATGCACAAGCCGAATACATGCTTTATCCACGGCTATTAGCCCTTGCAGAGCGTGCATGGCACCATGCCGAGTGGGAATTACCCTACCAAGCTGGCCGAATATACAGCCAATCTAGTGGATATTTTACTGCTAAGTTAAAAGCGCAGCGAGAAGCTGATTGGCAAAGATTCGTGGCTATTTTAGGCTATCAAGAACTACCTAAATTAGCACAAGCCGGAATTGAATTTCGCATCCCTGTCGTCGCTGCAAAACAGCAATCTGGAGCAAAGCTCGACGCTTTTACCGCCATTCCAGGTTTTGTTATCGAAGCACAACTTGAAAACGGAAACTGGGTGCCCTTCAATGCCTCACTTAATCAAGTACAGGCGCTTAGAGCAGTGCACCCAAGCTCAGGTCGCAAAGGGCGAGCTTTGAGTTTAGAGAATAAATAACGAATTAGATCGATATGTGATGCTAAGCCCTACTTAGTTCTTGGCACCTTTATCAAGCACCAAAAGGCGTTGATAAAATGTAATTAATAGCAAAATGTTGAAAAAGTAACAAATATGTTTTAGCTTGGTTGCTGTGTTACTTTTTTGTTCTATTAGAATTAAAAAGACGACATAAACACAATATAATGAGCTCAAAATGAGCCTATGATTTAGAAGGAATACTGAAATGAAATTATCGTTAAATAAAAAGAAAATCAAAGCCCTATCAGCTGATAAACAAACTGTACCAGCAGTAATGACCCCACAGGTTGCAGGTGGTGGTTTTCGATTCAGCCAAGACAGACTGACGCATTGTGTTGCCAATACATGTGGTCGTCATACTTGCCCTGATGTTTACTAATCGAGAGTAAATAACACGGTTCAGTGCCTCATTGGAGGCACTTTAAGGCTTACTTAAATTTAACTTTTTTGTCGCTTTTCGTATAAATGCGCGACTCTGGTTGAGTCCACTCACCGTTTTTAAAGTATTGCGTCGACACCGTAAATTGACCATCCTCAAACTTACTGGTTGATTTCACCTTTGTAATGCCATCTTTGTTATTGACGACCTCTTCGTAAGCCACAAACTCACTTTGGCTCTGGGCTTTCATCGTACCTTGGGTGTAAAACCCTGCAGTCGTAAAATAGTAAAAAACTAAACTCTCTTTACTTTTATCCCAGAAAATTAATGACTCCCCTCCATACACCCCGTCATTGATTGAGTGTAACGTACGAATAGCGGTACCGTTTAGAGCACGCTCCCAATGACTAACATCTCGCATTGCTGGCTGCCCTTTAGGCACTTCAAAACGAGACTCCCAAGTGCCAAGATAAGGCGAAAAGACCTCAAGCTCTTCGTTTAAGGGCTGATTAGCCCAAGCATAAGTGTTAACAATAAGCAAAGTGGTAAGGATAAGTTTGTTCATTATACTGTGAGTTCCTGTCAACTGACGCGCACAAAGTATAAGTGATGATGAGGGTATTTGCGTAATTGATTATACAAAGGAAGCCATTTACTAAAAATAAACAGGTTGGCTAGTGCAGTGCGCCAACCTGTTACAGGGTCGTCCTTTAAGAAACTTTAGACTCCGAAAAGTACTTTCGTCTCAACATATCATGAATAACAAGCTCTTGTTCTCGGCCATAAGCTTTAAACATGCGGTTATTATGCATGTGCAGAAGCGAGCTAAGCAGGGATTGTATGCTCAAATTTAATGCACCCTCATGATCTAAGCTCAAAATGTCTTTCACCACTGGCTCAGCCTGTTTCTGCCACGTTTCTAGCAAGGCTAAAATAGCCTGTTGAGCTTCGTCACACTGGGTCACACTCGACACGTTGAGCTTTGCAAAGTCATCATCAAGTTGTGCTTGGTGATCACGATAGCGATTACCCAACTGCTTTCTCAACACACTACTTTCATTAAATTCTTTACCAAATCCGGCGCGCAATGAAGAAATCAACTCGAGCTTTTGTTCAGCATCATAACTAAACAGCGTTAACAGTCTATCAGTACAAGCCAATGCAACGCGCCAACGAATATCTTCGCCAAACTCTTCTACCAGCTGACAGCTTTTAGCGATAAGTACACTGTCAAACATAAACAAGCTTTCTACCAACGTCATTGACTTTGGACCGCCATAACGTTCGACTTCTCGCTCATAAGTCATGAGTTCAACTTTATGTAATTGAGTGCTTTCTATCATTGGGGCTAGTAATTGATTGAGTTTTGGCAGTAACTCACCACAAAGCACCTGTGGTTCTCCATGGAAACGCAAGCGTAAGTGCCAATCAGGATCACCATAGCGAATAAAAAACCATTTATCGTATAAAGTGCTGTTTTGTTCAATTAACGGCAGTAATTGTTCGTAGAGCAGCTGTTCTACGATAGTGTTACCTGAGTATATTTTTAAGCTTAGCCACTCAGAGCCCGCACTAAAACGCCTCGCTATCGGTTGCGCGGTAATATTCTCTAATGGTTTTTCATTAAAATGACTCAGCGGCGCAGCGCTTTCATTAAGTAGAGGCACAATGATTTCATTGGCATAGTGCATGCCCTGTTGATCGGTTACTCGTGAAGTAAGTTGAGATGTCAGTACTTCAGTAAGTTCGACGGTATTTCGGCCTTTAGTTTCCATCAGTAGAATTTCTAACATCGCACTTTGGCTTAAATTCAGCGTGAGAATATTATCTCCCGCCGCAAAACTTACCCACTCGTCCAACAAGTATTTTTCTTTAAGCTGGCTCAATTTATCCTGATCTACACTTTGATTAACCAGCAAGGCTTCCAGTTCTTTGCGCTCTACACGCCAAGTCCTCTCATTTAAGATGAGATTATCCAGCATAATACGGGGTACATAGGCCGCGTTATTCAGACTGGCAGGCAATGAAAACCTTGGCGTTTCAACTTCTTGGTGCTGCAACATACAAAGGAACTTATAGGCGCTCAAACTCCTTGCTGAAAAATTGTGTGCACTAGATAGGCGTGGAATAACGCGTTTATCCAAACGCTTGCTCCAGAGTTTTACTTGTCTATTCTCCACCCACACGTAGAGATCGCTGAGCGGGATCTGGTACTCAGGATCTAGTGCGCTGTCAGCCATAAATACAATTTCATACTGACGTAAATGAGGTCTCGCAATGACATTTCCCGGCCGTCCTTCAGGCATATGCACGATCTCAGCAAAAATAACATGCTCACTATGATTATGCTCTTGCTCTAAATGTTGAATCACCGAATCTTTTAAAGCGTCATCTAGATGACAAAAACGCCCCAACAAGTTCGCCGCAGATGGTCCATAACAACCATTAAACTTCATGATTGGATTAGCTTTATCATCCTCAAATAAACTCAGCATCACAGCCATCGAGCGCGGAAAATTAAGCTCGACCTTACTTTTAATTCTCTGTTTAAGCTCATTACTCTTAAGTACTATACTGCTTTTACCCAAGTTACTCGGGAGAGAAACCGCTTGATCTATAATGTAATCAAGCTCGCTATATTCAGGTGTATTTGTTTGTCCTCCACCAGCATTACCTAATTGCAACCCACCAACTAAGGGGGCGTCATAACCCGTTTCGGTGGAAACACTAATCCCAGATTCATCATCCAAGATCATATCTAGTGGTACAAACTGACCTTCAAACCGGGTATTAAATTTGTTAATGAAGCTTTCCAATGGATTATGCTTGCTTCGCTGGCTTAAGCTCGCCACGATTTGCAGTTGTTTGTTGACTCTTAAGAGTTCCTGTTGCGAAAGCTCACAGGCAGAAAAAGCGCGGTAAGTATCTGATTGAAAGAGTTTGTTTTCCTGCACTTTAACCGGAAGCTCAGACAGATGAGTAAAAATACTTTGATATTGCTCAGGTGTGGCACTTCCTGCTTTATCCATCACAGCAAGATCATTAACCGCCCGCTCCAACTTCGCCGAAATCTCTGGTGGTGCAAATGTCTTCAGCGACTTAATTAACGCCACATCAGGACTCTCTCCCGTCAGTGGTAAAGGAATATCGGGGACCAAAATGCCCTCATTGATCAATTCTTCCAGATATCCACTCACCTCATCATACTCAGCTTCACTGTAATGCTTACAGAACTGCTCTATTAATTGAGAATGACTCAGCCCTTGCTTTGCTAAGTTCAGCATCGTCGTGAAATACTCATCGCTATCCACGGCGCTAAGACGATATTGCATGGTGTCATCCGAGAGATAAGTTTCAATATAGCGACATTGATCTGCAATAAAGTAGTGGGATGGATTTGGCATATATGTCAGTTTATCTGACTTCGCTTCAGTTTCAGCAAGATGTGAGCGGATCGCCGATAATAAAAACATATCTAAGCGTGTTTTACGGGAATCATGCTCTGCACTCTCGCTCACAAGTCGAGTATCAGCTCCTATTTTCCCCATATGAATGCCAGAGAACAAACCAAATGGCGTAGCGCGAGAAGACATTCGAATGAGATATCGTAGTAGTGCCAACGCGACTTTTTTTCCTTGCTTAGAATGGGGTTTTTCACGCCACTGATCCAAGCGTTCGAGTAAAGACGGGCTAGCGACATAAAGCGCTTCAATAACACCCGGTGTTGCAAGCCATGTACTCAGCATGACATTCGTATCTTGCTGGTTGAACAGAGTTTCAACTGGCAGCTTTGGCGCTCTTAAAACAAAAAAAGAGTCTGTTATTATTTTTGCTGACATAGTATTCCTTAACTCATCAATAAGCAGTCGGTCCAATCGAGGTCATCATCTAGCACACCAATTAGCGCAAGACCAATACCAGCGAAGCCCATCAAGAAACTAAAGTCTTCTTGGTGGGCTTTATCAAGACCATTGTAAGAGTACAGAGCAGCGATGCCACTTTGTTGGTATTTCTGCAAACCGTAATCAAGCCAGCGTAACGCAGCTTGCTCAAGTTTAGGGTGTGGCATAACCTGATTTAGTAGCTGATAAATAGTGACGAGCCCGAAGAAGCCGTGACACAGCCCCGCGTCATTAATATGTCCTTGATGCTCATCTCTATCAACGTTGAAAAGGGCTATTTCTAATGCTCGGTCGACGTAACTTGGTTTATCTAGCGCGTGCCCTACCCTGGCAAGTGTTAATGCGATTGTAAGGTCGCCATAACACCAACCCAGTCGGGAGTGAGAATCATCTCCAGCGCAAGATCCAAAGCAAGCCTTTTTATCAGTTGCATGACTCTGTTGTTCAAGCAGCCAATCACAACCAGAAACCACGAGCTTTTGCGCCCGCTCTTTTACTTCATCATCGTAAAGTGCAGGGATCAATGCCGCAATAATACCAGGTACACCATGTGCCAATCCAAGATTAAACTCATGTTGTTCAAGGTTTTCTTTATCAAAACGATAAACCGACTGTTTTGGCTGAGACCAAGCTATTTGTTTTTCATCAATCGTAATAGCAACTGACTCATATCCAGTTACAAGCCTATTAAATAGCGTGCTTTGCTTGGTTTTTCTAGCTCGGCGAGCAATATAGGGTGAATAGCCTGCAAGTCCCAGCACCATTTCTATCTCTCCAGTCCACGGAGAAAAGTCGAGTGCAGAGGTAAAAAAGCTATCTATTTCATCTAATAGTTCAGGGTCGTAGTCTTCATCATTGTATTGGTTTAAATACTCCAACACCCAAGCTTGACCCGCCAGCCCGGAGCTTAATTCAGGTGTTTGCTCCGCTAGCTCGTTTTGTAATTTTTCTAATGCTTGATGAAATTTTTCTTCGTCAACCCAGCTATCATCGTAATTTGAAGCGCGATATAAAAATAATAAATGTCCAGCTAAACCACTGAGTAAACCATTAGTTATAACCGCATCGAGATCTGATTCAACTCGCTTAACCAAGCTTGAGACTATCGACTGTATTTGTTGTTTTTTTTCTATATTTAGTGAGCTAAGCATACTTTTCCTTGTTAAAACTCTATCGTCTTAATTTTTGTCTTCGCTGTAGCTAAGTTACCCTTTTGTGTAAATAAATTCAAACGTTGGCTTTAACTATAAAACCACATAATTGCACACAAACAAAAACAAATATAAAACACAAAAAAAACATTTATCATAAATATTGACAAAACCTATAACAGGAACTAGGTTAGTTTTTGACCGCTCTATTTTTCTGAGCGTCCGGAAAAGGATATTTACAAAGGGAACTTTTTAACTATTTAATTTTGGTAAGGAAAAACACATGAAATTACAGCTAAACAAAAAGAACATTAAAGCGCTTTCAAATGACGGAAAGTCAGTACCTGTTGAAATGACCCCACAAGTAGTAGGTGGTGATATGCAAGCACTTTCACCAGCAGGTAGTAACCGTTGCACTTATATTGAATGTTGGACTGGTAAAGCACGCTCATGCTATGAGCATACATGCCAAATGCCATAACCAATATTGAGCGAGTGGAGGAGCTCTCTACTCGCTTTACATTTAAACTATGCTGGATAGTAGTTATAGGTCCACACTCCAAGCGATTTAAGCAATCATTACCTTTAACCTAAAACGCATTAAGGAATTATCACTTCGAAATAGGCTGACAGTGGTCTGCCATATATCAATTTGTTTTTCATTAATGGCGGCTCCACATCCTGCTCTTACTCGGTAAGTAACTGGTCTAAATCACTACGGATCAGTATCTGTGGATTAAATAATTTATCCGGCACTTCAATCTGTTGCACTGCGTCATAAGCAATTACGGTTTTTTGTCCTTTTTGCACTTTGTCTTGTAAAGTCATTGCTACCACTTTGACTTTGTCATCGCGGTTCCCGCGTTCAAAAAATGCCGTTTTTGCATGTTTACCTGAGCGCAAATAAAGCTCAGCTTTTTTTGGGAAATAATCTTTTTGATCAATTTCCAGTAGGATACGCTGATAACTTAATTTGGTTGAATTAGCTTTTAATTCAAGTTGAATAACCCCCTTAACTTGAGCAACACTTTTAACTTGATACTCTTCACTCCAACTCAAAGTTGCAATGTCACCTAACGATGCTTCACCAAGCAGCTTTTGCATCGGAGTAATTCGAATTGGACGACGACTTTTGGGCATAAACATCCAGTAATCGCTTCCTTTCATCAGTACCTTTTGACCCTTTTCAGAGTCAGATTTAAAAATCACTAGAGCGCGTTTTGATGACGATGAATACACATCATATTGTTTTGTATGCTTAAGAATGTCGTCATCAAAAGCTTTCACTGTGGCTGATACCTTCACTGAAGCTGACTCATTTCTAAATGCATCGACTTTTGATAACACGGTTTGTGCATCTATTTTGATAAGCTGTGAAGCATAAACACTAGATGAGGCAACCGCTAATATTGCTAAAGTTAGTAAAGTTTTGGTCAGTTTATTAAACATGGCTTAATGCCTCCGTTATTGGCTTCGTGCTACCTTTGTATGCCGCCTTAAATGCCGCTAATACACAAACTAAAATCATTATTAACATTACACTCAACGCAATTTCCCATGAAAACGTAATAGTAAGTGGATACCCTTGATTACTGCCTGGAGGTGGTGGCATTTCTAACCCCAAATAAACGAGACCCCAAGCAACGAGGGCCGAGATAGCAATGCCAATTGTTGCGCCCAAGAAACCAATGATGCTGGACTCAAGAATGAAGTTCCTGATGATTTCCCATTGATAAGATCCCATTGCTGCTACCGTCCCGATTTCCCTAGTGCGCTCAGTCACCGTCATCGCCATTGTGTTTGAGATAGAAAAGAACACCAGTAACACCATTATTCCACCCAATAGGCCAAAGATACGGTTATATAAATCTTTAACTGATTGATAGTAAAATGCTCTTTCCCACCAAGGGACAAAGGCCAAAGCCGGAACTCTTGGCTCGTATTGCGCGACCGCGCTTTGAGTATTATTCAAGTCAAATAAGTAGACAGAAAGCGAGCTAACCTTATCAGTGTAGAGTAAAGATTGGGCGTCACTCAGTTTAATGTATAGCTGGCGCTTATCTAAGTCCGGCACACCTGTTGTATAAATCCCTCGAACTTCAAAATCTAAGGCATTTAGCGCACCATCCGTGGTCGTCGACATTAGCGTCACATAATCACCAACAGCCACTTTTAAACTCCGAGCTAAGTCCTTACCTAGCACAATTTGTGACTCGGCTTCAGAGTCACTAAAATCCGATAATGCCTGACCAGATAGCATTGTTAAGAACGGCCCTTTCACCATAAACTCTTCTGGCTCAACTCCTAACCCAATGAAAATAGAACTTTTTTCACCATTTGAAACGAGTCCATTAAAGTTGATTCGAGGTAAAACGCTCTTTACCCTTTCATCTTCTAATAATTGATTTTTTAGCAGTTCAGTATCTGCCAAACCGTACTGCAACGGCATATCTTCTTCTTGCTCTAGCTGTTTTTTATGGGTAATTATAAAGTTACCTTCATCTCTTGCTGCTTTCTCAGCTAAAGATTGGTAGGTAAACAGTGCAAATCCACTAGTCGTTAAAATAGACGCCACCGCTACCGCGGCAACCAAAATTGTGAACAGTGAACGTCGTCCGTTTCTCAGTACGTTAAAAAATGCAAATACAACCCAACGCATTATCCTGCTCTCCTGTTATCTGCTTGTTGTAACTGTTCTGTGATGTGCCCGTCAGCAAGATTTAATACTCGATGGCAGCGATCCGTCATCCGGTGATCATGAGTAGCAATAATAAATGTTGTACCCATGTCATTACCTAGATCACGCATTAGATCCATCACCATGTTCGCTGTGGGTGTATCCAAGTTTGCTGTGGGCTCATCTGCGATAACTAATTCAGGTTTCTTTACTAATGCTCGAGCTATCGCGACACGTTGTTGTTGACCACCAGAAAGCTGGTCAGGACGTTTAGATATATGATCTTTCAAGCCAACTTTATGAACAATTTCGACAACTCTATCCATTCTTTGCTGTTTATTAAGGTTTAACATTAACAACGGATATTCGATGTTCTCAAACACCGACATCACAGGAATTAAGTTGTAGCGTTGAAATATGAACCCCAGTTTTTCTCTTCGAATTTGGGTCAATGCGCTTTTCTGCTTTGGAATTGGCCGATCATTAATCCAAATCTCTCCTTGATACCGCTCATCAAGTAATCCACATATATTGAGTAACGTTGATTTGCCACTACCCGATGGCCCGCACAGAGAAACGGTTTCACCAGCATGAATATGCGCAGCAACCCCCTTAAGTGCATCGACAGTTACGTCACCTGTCGTATAAGATTTTCGAATATTTTCAAAACGAAGCATAGAAGCATCCTTGTGGTTATTTAGTACTAACTAACTGGAGCTTTTGTGCCAGCTCCACCATCGATTTTGCTTGCTCAGCATCATCTAATTTTTCAGCAGCTGCTGCCGCACAACGGTACGCACTAACCTGTAAAGCAGGCTCTAACTGTTTAAACTGCTCACTTTCACTGATTACTTTGTTCAGCAAGTAACTTCCATGCTCTGCGCGATTCATCATTTTTGGAACCTGAGCAAAAGTACAACCGGCAGTTACATTAACTCGTGCTCGCAATGAATAAGGTAAAGACTTAGCCTGCTTGATTGCTCTAGACAACTTCGCAATCCCTTTTTCTGCGTATTGCATTTTTTGCCATGGTTTATTGGTATAACGAGCTTGTGTCGTCTCTGTGCTACCTAACATCGCCAGAGCAACTGGATTTGGTGCTTTTTCGTTAATTTCTTTCAGTGCATTAAAAGCGAGTTGATTTTGTTCTTGCGAGCCTTGTAGCCCCGCTTGGTAGGCTTCGATTACCTGCTCAGGAATAGCATTTGAGGCTTCGACGTTTAAGCTTAAGAAGCCCATTGCTGTTATTGCACTTGCTATGATTAATTGGTTTGTCATCACTATTACCCTGTGTTTTTCTGTTGATATGAACATCATAAGAAAAGAAAACCGATAACAGTAAATAAGGTGATAACCTGCGCTTAGGTGGGATAAATGGTAAATATTAAAGATAAAGTGAAGTGCAGTTTAAAAAATTGAAATAATCTAAGATCGGATCCGCCGTTATCCATGATTCAATTCGCGGAATATATAGATATGAGATGCTAAAGATCACACTTTTAGCATCTGAAAGGATATTACATCTGCTTAAATAGCGATTGATATTTTCGACTTACCGCCAATCTATCACTGCTATCTTTTAAGTCTATGTAAACATGACCAAGCTCATCTTTAGTAACACGTTGAATTTTTTCAACTTTGACGATGCAATTACGATGGATACGCCAAAACACTTCTGGATCTAACTCACTTTCCAGTGCTGTAACTGCTGTTTTTATCAAATAAGTATCTGTCGCAGTATGCACTTCAGTGTATTTATTATCAGCAATGAAATACTCAATATCTGAGGTGTTAACGACGTGAAGCTCATTATTTTTGCTAGCCTTGATCCATTTCAGGTGGCTGCTTGTTGCGGCTGCCTGAGTGGTTCCGATCAATTCTTCAAGCATCTCACTGAGTTGAGCTTTTTGGTTTAAGTCGGGAGATTGTTGGAGTACTAGCTTTTGCAGACGTTCAACAGTTCGCTCTAAACGAGATTCTTCGATGGGCTTTAATAGATAATCAATCGCTTGATTCTCAAAAGCCACCACTGCATGCGCATCATAAGCCGTGATAAAAACAACATAAGGCGGCTGTGCGTGTTCACACAGTTGCCGCGATACTTCTAACCCATCTATGCCAGGCATGCTAATGTCCAAAAACACAACTTGAGGTGAAAAAGCCTCAACGAGCATTAATGCTTCTTCACCATCCGCAGCTTGACCAACAATATCCAGCTCTGGCCAGACGGCTTCCAGCATCATTTTTAAATGTGCTCTTAAAATAGGCTCATCGTCAGCGATTACCGCTTTTATCCGTTGAGACATTAATGGGTACCTCCAAAGTTACGCGAACCTGTCCCACTTGGCTATCGTCATAAACCAGCTTAGCTTGATCCCCATAAAGCTGTTCCATTCGCTGTTGCACGTTTTTCAGGCCGACATTCGTGCCCTTTCGTTTACTGCCCCCGATATTACAATCGTTCGACACAACAATAATCACATTCTGCTCAGTGCGCTGTATTATTAGCTTCAGCATACCACCGGATTTAATCTGCTCAATACCATGAGTTACCGCATTTTCTATGATCGGTTGCAGCAACATTGGCGGAAACAAAATATCATCTGTGACTTTATCGGTGACATCGTACTCAATATGCAGACGTTCGCCTAGTCTAATTTTTTGTATGTCCAAGTAAGCCTGATTAAATCTGAGTTCATGACCAAGTGTCAGCCACTGTGTATGTGTCCGGTCTAGGCTATGTCTCAACAAAGCAGTTAATGCTGACAGCATTTTACTCGCTTGTTTCGCGTCAATCGTAATTAACGCTTGGATATTCGCCAGTGTGTTAAAAAGAAAATGCGGCTCAATCTGAGATTGAAGTAGCCTCAGCTGGGTTTCTAGTAATAACTTATCTTTTTGCACTTGGTCTAGCTCGAACTGATAAAGAGCGCGTCTTAATTGTGCGGTTTGCTCATTGCGGTAATAAATAAAGCTAACCACAATCATGAAAAAACCACCAACAACAAACACCCCTAAGTACTGCTGTAAGTCATCGACATAACCACCTGAGTTCTTTATTACATTTAAAAGGATAGGTGTTACACCCCAAACTAAAAATGATAAAACCAATGCGACCGAATATTGTGTAGCCAACTTCATGTTAGGGTAATTTGTCGCCAGCCAAATTCGTGATAATCGAATGGTAAAACCAATCCCGAGCGATATTAGCACCGAAATTATCGGATATTTAGCCCAGCCTATGGCGTAAATCGCAAACCCGATGAGTGTACATATCAATGCCAATCGAACATTTTTTTTCCAATGGTTACCACTAATCGGTGCCCCTTCAGTCTGACTCATATTAAAATTTTAGTTCCGTAGAAAAGTACCATGTCCTGCCAAAGCTAAGCTGCTTATAGATAGCTTCATTATCACCGGCATACTGCCGAATACCGCCACACAGTGAGTTATGTTTAAAGCCACTGTAGCATAGCTTCCCATCAATCAACATACTGTTATCATTAGGGTTTACAACCCAAGTCAACGCAGGCTGCCACACTGTCGATGAGGTAGTTCTCAGGTGCAGCATCAGATTATTCCTAAACAAATTTTGGGTTGCAAAATGCCCGCGCATTACCCGTAATTGATGACTTTCTATATTACCATCTGCAGCCGCAATCAAGTTGCGCCACTGCCCATTACTCGGTGCTCGGCCATCGTACCAATACTCAGCAATTAACGTCACCCCAAAATGCAAACTGTAATTGATACCCATTAAGGCTTGAAGACTACCACGCCGCCATTGCGTTTGAACTGAAGGAAGAAAGCTGTCTGATTGCAAAGTGTGGGGGTCAAAAACTGGCATCCTGTGCCTTTGCTGCCAAAGTAATGAGCCATGAATTTCCATGCTATCACCGATAACAGTAACAGCACTACCGCCTACTCTTGCGCCTAATTTCTCGTCATAGTGCGCAACGGCCTGAGCTTCAAAATTTTCAAAGTATCGATAATAACGACCACCACAGCCAAAGCTTGCTGCCACTTTCGCCCCTTTTTCTAAATAATCAGGGACAGTTTCGTTACACAATAGGCTGACACTACCTGTTTCGGTGAAATAGTCTCCCACCGCCATCCAAGTGCCAGGCGGCACTGCGGTATAGACCGCAAGGGAATCGGTAGGAGAAAACATATCGAGAGGTCGAAAACCATAACCAACATCCCAATCCAGTTTTTTCTTGCCGACTGACGCAAACCAATCGCCCAACATCAAATCGTAATAAGCCTCCGAAACGTCTACATCGAGTTCAGACACTCCAGCCATTGTCATCCAGTTTGCAGTGGCCGCAACTCTAATCCCATTAAACTCAGTACTAACATCGAGAGCAGTAAACCAGAACGTCGTGTCTTTTTCATCAAAGATTCGGCTGTTACTGGCATTGAGCTCTTGTACGTTCATGCGCCAAGCAGTATCAAACTCCACGGTCGCATTTGCTGAGTAACTTAACAAAGTGAGAATGGCTGATAGTAAATAGTAGTTGATTAGTTTTTGCATTATGCCCTCCAAATGTGAGTAGCATACGACTTGCTACCACCAATTGGGGGCCAAACGATAAAAAGAAGAATGTTAAGATAAATGGTGAATTAGCGTGATAAACGGTTTAAGAACACTAAACGGGAGCAAGCTTGGGACCAGCTTGCTCCCACAGCCTATTCAGACGCAGACGTTTCCATTTCCGCGTCTATTTTTTCTGGCTTTTTGAGCTTAATTTCCCGATCTGCCGAGGCGATGGTTTCTTTACGGTGTGCAATGATCACGCGGGTAATTTTCAACCGTGATACGGCTTCATTGATATCCTCTTCCAAACCAGTATCAAGGTGGCTTGTCGCTTCATCCATAAACAGAATCTTAGGGTCTTTATACAGGGCACGTGCCAAGATGATCCGCTGCTTCTGGCCCCCAGATAAGCTCGAGCCCATGTCCCCAATCAAACTATCATAGCCCATAGGCATTTCGCTAATATCGTCATGAATGGCTGCAAGCTGGGCACAGTGCACCACTTTTTCCATATTAATCGGAGTATCAAAAAAGGCGATATTATCAGCCACTGTACCTGATAATAACTCATCGTCTTGCATTACCGCGGCGATTTGCTGACGGTATTGTCTCGCCCCAATTTGGCTAAGCGGCACACCATCCACAAATATATCTCCACTAGAGGGCTTATTCAGACCTAACATTAGTTTGAGCAACGTCGACTTACCACAACCAGAGGGCCCAGTAATTGCAACGGATTCACCCGCATTGATTGTCAAGTTAAGCTTGTCTATGACATTAGGGGTCGCATCTGAGTATGCAAAAGAGATGTTTTTCACCTCAATCTTGCCTTCAATATTCAGCTTGCGGTATTGATCTGGTTGCAACTCTTCTTTATCTGTCAAAGCGATATCGGCGATACGGTCAAAGTGCAAACCAAGCATCTTAAATTCAATCAGCTTTTCTATTAGGTTTGCAGTCTTATCCATAAACTGACGCTTATACGACATAAAAGCAAATAGCATACCGGTACTAAATCCACCAGCAATTACCAAATGTGCCGCCAAATAAACCACAATAATATTCTCGATACCGAATAACGCGCGGTTAATCGCATCATAGCCGATTTTAAAATTGCCCAAGCGGATATTGTGGTTAATTGCGCTAGCATAGCGATTTTGCCATTGTCCTTCCCGCTTTACCTCAGAGCCGAATAATTTAATCGTTTGGATCCCGCGCACTGTTTCCATAAAGTTAGAGTTTTCTTCTGCGCGAGCCATAATTTCCTGCTCACTGATATTGCGAAATGGCTTATACATAGCGATACGAATAATAGCGTAAGCGATAACGGCTACCAACACGACAGCCGATAGCATGGGGCTGTAAAAAAAGATCATCGCCAAGGTGATAATCGCCATTAAGCCATCAATAATCGCTTCAATGACACCAGTTGTAAGGAGCTGCTTTACCTGTTGTAGCGAACTGAAGCGAGAAACAACATCTCCCATGTGGCGCTTTTCAAAATAAGCGATGGGTAAACGCACTAAGTGATGAAATAAATTTGCACCTAATTGGATATTCATCTGATTACCAAAATGCAGCAAGGTGAAGCCTCGCAGTGCATTGGTGGCAATTTCAAACAATAGGACTAAAAAGAAACCAACTGCAAGCACGGTTAATAATGAGGTATCCCCTGTAAGTATGACATCATCTATAACGAGTTGGATATAATAAGGCGCTGCAAGCGTAAATACTTGTAGCAAAATGGAAAGCATAAAAATAAGTAGCAATGAACGTTTTAAGCCAGTAATACGACTCCAAAAATCGGAGAACTTCAAACTGGCCTTTCGCTCTTTCTTCTCAAACTCTTTGGTTGGCGTTAACTCAAGCGCCACTCCAGTAAAGTGCTTAGAAGCTTCTTCCATAGTAAAGGTCTTTTCGCCACCAGCTGGGTCGTGGATCACTATGCGCTTTTCGTTGGCCTTTTTAAGCACCACAAAATGATTCATGTCCCAATGCAAAATTGCCGGTGTTTGCAGCGCATCTAAATCCTCAAGTTCAATTCGCAGCGGTCTTGAGGTTAAGTGCAGCTTTTCAGCAAAGTGCATTATGTCGAGTAGCGTACAACCTTCAATTGAAATACTAAAACGCTGTCTTAAGCGTGTTAAGTCAGTATGGTAACCATGATATCCCGCAACCATGGCAAGGCTTGCAAGACCACACTCAGCTGCCTCTGATTGAATGATCACTGGTAAAGATTTCCGCGACCAAAACTCTAACTTATTGGCTGCGCCTTCGTGTTCCATTTCCATATCAACCCTTTTACTTCTTATAATTGGCCTTTGATGCTAAATACTGGGTCAAACAACCAGCGCAATAATGAGCGTTCTTCTACCACAATATCGGCATCAAGTGTCATTCCTGCTCTCAATGCGGTATCTTTACCGTATGCCTTAACCGCTTGCTCATCAAGTGCAACAACCACGCGATACGCAGGCTCCTTAATAATACCCGGCATATTAGTTTCCTCAGGTAAAATCACACTGTTACTGAGCTCTACAATTTTTCCTTTGTAAATGCCAAACTTTTCATAAGGAAAAGCGTGATAACGCAGTTTTGTCTCTTGTCCTTCTTTGATAAAACCAAAGGCCGAGGTTGGGATATAAACTATCGCTTGCATATCACTATGCTCGGGGATCAGGGTAAGTAAATGTTGACCCATAGAAACATTTTTACCTAACTTTGCCAGTAATCCTGTCACTACCCCTGACTGAGTCGCACGAACTTCACCAAGTCGCTCCTGCTCAATGGATGAGATTTGGATAAGCAGGTCAGCTTGTTGCGATTGCAGCTGAGAAATTCGGTTTTGGTGTTCTATGGGCAGTTTAGCCAATTGATTTTTGATGTTTTTAAGTTGCGATTCCAGTGCAATGCGTTCCGATCGGATGGAAGACGATTGCTGCTTTAGCGACAGCAAAGTATCTTTCTGGCGCTGCAACTCAAGCTCAGAGATGTATCCGGTGCCTTTTAGTGTTGCAATTTGCGATACTAAATCTTGATTAAGTAGTAGCCGCTCTTGGAACGTAGTGGCTTGACTCTCAAGTTCACTTAACTTTTCTTTTGCAGTGCTTTCTTGCTGCTGCAACTCCTCAATATCAAGTTGATATTGACCTCGCAATTGCTCTATTTGTTGTAATAGATTTTTTTGTTGGAACCGGTACTGATTAAGTAAAGCTTGATTTAATTCGGTGGCTTCGGTGCTATGTTTTGCAGATGCAATACGCAGCAACGGCTGCCCCGCAATCACCTCTTCACCTTCTTTAACCAACACCTCAGACACAACACCTTGTTGCATCGCTGCAACGCGCAGCAATCCGCCACTGGGTTCGATGACGCCAGATACTCTTTCCTTTCTGGTATAGCTACCACTAGATAGAAACACGATGCTTAAAACCACAACCACTAGAATAAGTAACCCTAACGTTTTAAATACAGGCGGTTGGATCAAGCTAATTGTGCCCTCTAAGCGGTGCTGCTTATGCTCTAACACCTCACGGCGAAATAAATTTTCCATAGCACTTATTGGGTAATATTATTGTTAATATTTTTTTATTGAAAATACAATGTACCACGGGTAGTAACAGAAAGGAATGAAATAAGGCAAGTCATACTTGCCTTATTTCTATTCTAAGAAGTGTTATACTATCTCTATGATAATAAATATAAAATCAGCTTATTGCTTTTTAATTGGACGCTGCCAACCATCTAAATTTCGCTGCTTTCCACGCGCAACTGCTAGTTGTTCATCTTTAACACTTGAAGTAATCACAGAGCCTGCACCAACCGTTGCTGTGCTACCAATTTCAACTGGCGCAACTAGCGAGGAATTTGAGCCAATAAACGCATTATCGCCAATAATAGTTTTAGACTTATTCACACCATCGTAGTTACAAGTAATAGTCCCTGCACCAATATTCACTTTTTCACCAATTTCAGCATCCCCAAGATAGGTTAAGTGATTAGCTTTAGAACCTTTACCAAGGCGAGATTTCTTCATCTCGACAAAGTTACCAATATGAGAGTCTTCTTCCATGATCGCACCAGGGCGCAAACGAGCAAAAGGGCCTAAAGTACATTTATCAGCGACTGACGCATCCTCAATAAGAGTATTGGCTTTAATCACAACACCATTACCGATTTTACAATTTTTGAGTACACAGTTAGGACCAATGACGACATCATCGCCAATTTCAACATGACCTTCAAATATCACGTTAACATCAATCTGAACATCTTCGCCGGTTGTTACCTGTCCACGCACATCAATACGAGCAGGGTCAGCTAGACTTGCACCGTTAATCATCAGGGCTTCTGCTTGCCAAGCCTGATAAGCACGCTCTAAGGCAGCAAGTTGTACGCGGTTATTCGCACCTTCAACTTCCATCTTATCGTCTGGTTGTGCTGAGGTAATTTCTATTCCCTCATCGTGTGCCATTGCAACGATGTCAGTGAGGTAATATTCGCCCTGTGCATTCTCGTTTGATAGCTGCCCCAACCACCTTTTCAAAAGCTTACCATTAGCAGCCATAATGCCGGTGTTGATTTCAGTAATAGCGAGCTGTTCATCAGAAGCATCTTTTTGTTCGACGATGCCCACTAACTTACCATTTTCCCGCAGCATACGGCCGTAACCCGCTGGGTTTGCTAAATCAACAGTGAGTACAGCAAGGCCGTCATCTGGCGTCACATCCAGCAAACGCTGTAACGTACTCTTTTTTGTCAGTGGTACATCACCATAGAGGATTAACACTTTGTCATCGTCGCCGATATGCTCTTTCGCAACCGCTACCGCGTGACCTGTACCTAATTGCTCTGCTTGATGAACCCAGTTTACTTCATTATGTGCCAAGGCAGCTTGTAGTTGCTGCGCTCCATGTCCGAATACTAAATTGGTCGATTGCGCCCCAAGAAACACAGCATTATCGATGACATGTTGAACCATCGGCTTTCCAGCAATAGGATGAAGTACCTTTGGTAGTTTAGAGCGCATGCGCGTGCCTTTACCCGCAGCTAAAATAATTGTATTTAATGGCATCTATGATGAATCCTTTTTTATTTGCTATCCCCTACACATATCACACACTTTAAGACTGCCACTCCATGTGCCCAGCCAAACTTACTCGCAGTGTATAATTTGCTTCAGAAATGATTGCGAATATTTTAACTAAATTTACCTCAATTGATAGTCATAAGCTGAATGTTCACCAAAAGCGGCTGCTCGCACATAAGAAATTACTAAAGTGATATAACTAAGGTACCGTTACTTATCACAATGACGCTTAGTGCACCGTTAGCTCTTACTGCAATATCTCTAGCTCAATACGCTATTTTCTCCTAACGCCTCAACTAACTTCTTTACATTCAAGACTTCACTTTGACAGTTGTACGAGAGCGATAAAAAGCAAAAATACAGCGAAAAACTCACTGGAAAGTTCTAATTAAACTCTTTTGTAAGATAACAAAGCTTATAAAACAAAAGCTTATACCAGAACCTTATATACAAATCATAACTTTCTAATAATCAATTTTTGAAAAAACCTTGCTAACTTAAGAATCAAGTTACGGGGTACAGCAACTCCTCACTTAACAAGCTAAGAAATAAAAATTTATAAGCTCTACACAACAATAAATAATTAACAAGGATAAGAAAATGAAACTTACGGTTACTAAAAAGAATATCAAAAACCTAAGCCAAGACAGCAAACGTCTTCCTGTGAATATGACTAAATTAATCAACGGCGGCACCATAACAAAGTTACCAGGCGATAGCTCAGACACTACCGTTACATTGCAATCAGCTCAAATACGCTAACGATAAACTCAATAACAACATTCAATAAAAACAACAAAATACATAGGACACGACCATGAAACTAGCAATCACAAAGAAACGCATCAAAAACTTAAGCCAAGACAACAAGTGCCTTCCTGTCAATATGACTAAGTTAATCAACGGCGGCACCATAACAAAATTGCCAGGCGATAGCTCAGATACAACGGTTACGTTGCCATCAGCTCAAATTCACTAATGTAGGACATTGACAGAGCAAACCTATCACTTAAGTGCTAGGGGTACTCGTTGTAGAGAATACAACCATAAAACAGGCGTTAATTAACAGCACAAAGGCCAAAGCCTAAACAACAAACGTTTACCAGCTGGTATGACTCGACTCATTAATAGTGGTGTAACGTCAATACATTTTTTGAAAACAACGCTTTCGAGGCGCGATAACTCACAGCAGCCAGTGATCCGCACCATCAAGCGTAAACACAATATATTTTCAAATAGCGGAGCATCACGCATGAGTTTAGTAAGCATGACACCGGCAACAGCAGGGATTTACAACCAGACCGTGTTTAATGAGATGATTAACGAGATAAACAACGTAAAAAATGAAGTTGAATTTCGCAGTCTAGTCACAAAGCTACAAGCGATGTCAGCACCTAGCTTTTTAGCATTCATCGCTTTTGAGCACACAACACCAACATCTGTTGAATGCAAACTATATGGCAATCCGCCCAGTGCAATAAACCAACTACTGCTCAGCGAAGAGATACATGAATACTGTCACAATGAGTCCTCTCCCATTTCACTGAGTCAGTTTGGCAGCTTATATCCTCAGCATTTATATCTATTACCTGTACATGCTGGACACAATGAACACGGTGCATTTCTTTTACAAATTCAAGACCCTCATGACGTTGAGCACCTTTGCTGGTATTGGTCGTCCATTGCTACATATCTCATACACGCTTATATCAAGCTAGCTAAACAACGCCTTGTTGCTATCACCAAACGCGAGCGAGACTGTTTACTTTGGGCCTGTGAAGGAAAGACTTCATGGGAAATTAGTCAAATATTGGGAGTCTCTGAACGTACCGTAAATTTCCATCTATCCAATTGTATTGAAAAGACTAATAGCTCAAACCGACTTCAAGCTATCGCGAAGTGCGTCGTGACAAACATCATTTAAATTTTAAAGGAAATAAAATGCGATCTCTCAAATATCTAAAATTGTTTGCGGCCACTTTAGCGCTGACAGCGTGTAATACAAACCGAAAGCCGCTACCTGTTGTAAAAGTGAATAAAACACTACACGCGGAGTCAATGGAGTCTTATCAAAACCTGTATGCTTCGCCTTTCAAAGATCTGGGACCTTATCATGAGATTGATACGATAGATTTTAAGACTCCTGAAGAAAAGAAGCCTGTAGAGGACAGCATATTCAAATTATCTTATTCTGGGTTTGATAAAACTCAAGGTTACAATTATCAAGACCACTTATATCCGACCGCTTTAAACAGCCAATCACGTAATACGATTACTTGGTTAGGCCATGCAAGCTTTTTAATCCAAGACGGAAGTGGTAATAGCTTTTTGACTGACCCTGTATTTGGTGAGTTTGATGGCATGGTGGGCACTGTTGGAACCATGCTTTTTGACGAATTAAAGCGTTTAGGGCCACCGCCAGTAGAGCCAAAAGCACTTTCTTTTGTTGATAGTGTATTGATCTCTCACGACCATTACGACCATTTCTCCAATGAAACTCTGTCAGAGTTAGGAAGTGACTTAGATATATTTTTACCTATCGGTATGCAGCATGAGCTTGATGGCACATTTAACAGCGTATTCGCGCTTGATTGGTATACCGAGGTTGAATATAAGAAAAACAAAATCCAATTTGTGCCAGCACACCACTACTCCAACCGAAGTATATTCGACCAAAATGAAAGCTTATGGGGTGGCTGGATCATCAATACAGGCCAGTTAAAAATTTACTTTGCGGGTGATACAGGCTACAGCCCAATATTCAAAGATATACATAGTAAACATGGTGACATTGATATATGTATGATGCCGATAACAGCCTATGGTAAACACTTTAGAAGCGTGCACCTATCACCAGAAGATGCATTAAAAGCAGCGCAAGATCTGCATTGTAAAATATTTATTCCTTGGGGATATGGGACATGGCAGCTTGGCTTTGAACATGTTAATGAGCCACTGCGAAGACTTGCCTATGCAGCTAAGGAGTTAAAGCCAAACTTTAAAGTACGTGTGCTAGGTATTGGAGAGTCTTTTAAGTTCACAGAATTACTTTAACCTTTTTCCTAACTTGTTGTTAAGCGCTCTACAAGCAGCACCCGTGTCCGCTGCTTGCTCAAGAGCGCTTTTTTATATTTTGGCATAGCTAAACCTCTTCAATTTTCTCTATATGAACTCACATTGAGTCCGCAAATGGCATCCATATCCCCAAACAAAAGGACTGAATAATGCTGTGCATAAGTAACTATCACACATGAAGTATTGAACAACCTAAGCTTCTGATAATTAAAACCTTGTAGCAGTCCTTAATCATGCTTGGTGAACGTGCTCACACACCAATAATCAGCTCCTGACAATTAATGCTTCAAATTAGTGAGGATGTTGGCACATTGAAAGTCACATAACGCTTGAATGAAGCTTATCTAGACATAGGTTATGTAAAGTCACAGATATACATTAGCCAATTCGAAAGCTATATCTCATAAAAGAGTTTAAAAATACGCTAAAAATCCTTCATAGCAGACGTGGTGATTAAAATCAATTACAGCCAAAATAATACTCTTTTCTTTTTATTATCGGTATTGAATACCAACGCCAAACTCATTCTGCTTGAGATAGTGAACCGCATCAATAAGTAGGTGGCGCTATAGATATTCATGTTTCAGATGCTCGCTCTTGAAGCTCAAGCACTTTTGTAGAGAAGTATACGTATTCACCTTCCTTTCGCAGCACAGTAGCAATATAGCGCTCAACCAAAACCAAGGCGGGCAAGTTTTTAGTATTTACCCTTTGTACTTAAGAGCTTATAACTTTACTGCTTATTCTACTATCATGTGGAATCGCGTCACTCAGACAACACAACTACGCAAGCCAAACACATACTGCTCCCCGGAAACATAAACCTCAAAAAGCGACAGACCTTAACAAATCATAGCCTCCACTAACATACTTATGAAAAATCCATTTCACAACCATTTCCACGATAATAAACAAGACTAATACATTGTTTTTATTGCTTATTAAATTAAATTCAGGAATTTGCAATGTTGCTTGTTTAGCGCCACTATACTTCCATCAATGCTCATTAATTGCGGAAATAACATGACTAATAACAACATAGAAAATACGTTTGCAGATATATTGAGTTTTAAACCCCTGATAGATAAAGCTGGAAACTTACACTCACCCGCTAAAATCGAAGAGTGGCTGATGGAGATAGGAACGACTATTCGGTGTGATTCAATTCATTTAATTGGCTTTAAGCCACTCTCACCAACGGCTTATCAACATCATGTGATTGGACCGAACCACCACATTATGGAAGATACCCTTAATTTAGATGCTGCTTATGAAAATTGTAAAGAGAGCCACACCCCCTACGCGATAAAAGTGAAAGGCAGTGAGTATGGCTTGATGGTCCCGCTTCGCGGAGTCAGCGGTATTGTAGGGTGTGTGCTTATCACCAGCGATAGTTACATAGACTCACGCCAACAAGAGTGGCATTGGAGTATTTTGGGGCTTCACTTATTACAAGCTTTAAAGCGCAGCTTCTCCAAAGACAAAATAAAGATCACCAAACGTGAACGCGATTGTATTCTTTGGGCATCAGAAGGAAAAACATCGTGGGAGATTAGCCAAATACTCGGGATTTCGGAACGTACTGTCAATTTTCACCTAAATAACTGCATTGAAAAAACCAATAGTGCAAATCGACAGCAAGCCATCGTAAAGTACCTGTTCAATCACACCCTGTAATCCATTATATGATTTTATATCCTATACAAAGCCACAAATCGACCCCAAACATGTGAGCAATAAACCTAGTTCACATGTCTAAGGTCGAGCTATAATTCTTAAGTTCACAAATCTAACAAAATACCCTTCCTCAAATTCAAGCACTTAGTCATATGTAATATTAGAGTAGTTTGTCTTGTAACGCTTGAACGGGCTTTAGAAATAGAAGAAGAGCCTACAGGCTCTTACTTAAGAAAGGAGGGGGTTGCAGAATGTTTTAGCGGATATTAATTGGACAGTCACTGATATGTGACGTCACCACTGTCCAGCTGTAGTCGGATGCAACCTGCTCTTTTATACCACCTGCAACAAGCATTGTTTGCTGTGCTTTGATCCCAGAACTAGAAGCAGAAAGTGTTTTCATTTCACGTTTTTTTAGTTTAATTTTCATTATGTTACCCTGTTGTTATGTTGTGTGTGAGTTAAATATAAACAACTAATTCACCGTCAACAAGCTGCTAGATCTGGCAGGGTAAGAACGAATATTAATAAGGTTGGCATCCCTGCCAAGAACGAAAAAATAAATCGGTATGTACACGTCATTGTGTACTTTCATTAGGCATTTTATCTGCCAAGTCCTCGCCTCCGAGCGACCCTTACTATTTGAGTAAGGTTGGCATCCCTGCCAAGAACGAAAAAATAAATCGGTATGTACACGTCAGTGTGTACTTTCATTAGGCATCTTATCTGCCAAGTCCTCGCCTCCAAGCGATCCTTACTATTTGAGTAAGGCTGGCATCCCTGCCAGAGAACGAAAAATAAATATCATCATGCTGTTCATTTCTTAAACAACAGCAAAATTGCATAGAAAGCGGTTCAAAATATGACTTCCTTGTCATTACTAACTTTCACTCTGTATTATTTTTACTGTTAGTGAGCCAAACTTAGTATCCATCCGATAGCCCTAGCAGACTTAACTTACTGCGACTTTACCGTCTCCTTTCAAGTCAATAAATCGCGTAAACTTGTCTTTAAAGGTGTTGCCCTCGTGCATAATCATAAGCACAGCTGCATTTTTGGTGTATTGCTCTATGAGCCCCAAAATACTTTCTTTGCTCTGATCATCAATGTTAGCCAGCGGTTCATCTAATACATAGATATTTGCAGGTTTTAGTAAGCAAGCGGCAATTTGGCATTTCTTCTTTTGACCTTCAGACAGGTCGTCATAATTAATATCCAAACACTCTTGCAGTCCCAACTCCTTGATTAACGCCTCTGCACGTATTGAGCTATTCCATTTCAGGCTTAGGGTATTGAAGTTCTCCTTCACCGTGCCTGGCAGAAATTGAAATGGGTAAAGCGCGGAACTCATTTCTTTGTTTTGTGCAAGCGTGATCCGGCCTTGCTGTGGTTGATAAAAGCCCGCCAACAAATTCAAAAACGTACTTTTTCCTACCCCATTTCCACCAGATATCAAGATCTTATCTTCATGATTCACATTAAAAGATACGTCTTTAAGGATCTGCTTATCACCATAACTAAATCCAACATTGTGTAGTTCAAGCTCATTGTGCTCTGCAGTACCAGTGGAGACTTGAGGCAACTCAACCGTTTGAGTAAAGACACGATAACGCTCAAGTAGCCCGTTCAACGCAGCAATTTGAGGGATCACTGCTGACAGTTGCTGTACTGCACCAACGATCATGCCGAATGCTCGGGTTAGCGCAAACAATGAACCTATCGTAAACACACCTAATATCACTTGAATACCAGCCGCAATCAAAACAGACAGTTCGGCATAACTTAAAAACACGCTGCTGATAGATTGATACATGGCAGCTATTTTGGTGTTTTTATATCTTGCATCCAAAGGCTCAGCGATCCCCTCTTCAATGCGGTGCTGCGCTTGGTTGATTAGACTATGAGTTTTTACATACTTAAAGCTATCAATGGCTTTATTTAAAATGGATTTAAATTGCGCTTCCGTCTCATGCAAACGCTCTGTACAGTTTGAGATCCTGCCACTAAAGCGGTGTGCTAAAAAGTATAGAAACGGTACTATGACAACTAACGCCAAAGTAATTTCCCAACTCAACCAAATCGCTACACTTAATCCAATAACACTAACTAAAACCCCTGATATCAAGCCTGTACACACATCAACGACTCCACTTAGCTGACGTGCCTCATCATGCAAACGAGAAGTAAAGTACCCACGACCTTTCTCAGCAATTTCTGCATACGGCTTATTGTAGATAGACTCAGCCATTTCAACAGTAAGGTATTGATGTACATCATTTTTTATTTTTTGCGAGGTTAACGCTGTATAATAGATTAGCGCTCTACCAAACGTCGCAATGAATGTCACACCTACAGCCAAATAAATAAATGTTTGTACATCACCCTCACTAAGCGCATCTATTAAGAATTTCATTGCCAATGGGTCTACCGCTGAAAACATTACTGCTTGAATAGCAGTTAAGAAAAACAGTAAACCGAGTTTCTTGCGATGTGGCTTCAAGATATCTTTAGCTGTGCTAAGGTTTTCTTTTGAAATAATCATAATAATCAATTCCTTAGTGAGGCGGCCTAAGCCGCCAACCTCATTAGATATCAAACAATGGGCGAGATTTATTATTTAACACTCGGTCAAAGACAATCCCAACGCCCGAAGAACCCATAGCAAGATCAGTCGACAGCCTAATCAAGGTGCGCCCTGGGAATAACTCTCCTTCATCGCGTGAAATTGAAAACAGTGCCGAACGCGCTAATATATGAAATGCACTTTCCTTATACTGCAGCTCTTGGGTAACCTGATACATATCGAATAAAAAGTCAGCGATCCCCACCGAACCAGAGAATAATCCCTGCTGAGCTGCATAAAGCGAGTATGAGCTCAATGCAATTTTACGGGCAATATTCAAATAGTATTCGTCTTCAGTTGCTTGATATAAGCGCAGTACCACCGAACCAATACCCGAGGACCCATTTTCGATGTACGGCAGTACCATTTGACTGCTCTCGGAGTCGCCCCATTGATAATGTCCCTCAGGCTTTAGCCCCACATTCAGGTCGAATTGCAGCGCCAATCTAGCTTCTTCCAAATAGCTCTCTTGATCCGTCACGTTAAACAGTTGGATTAAAAACAACGCGATTCCTGTGCTACCGTACATGAAGCCAACGCCATCACTGTCCTCTACACTTGACGCATACTTGTATCCACCACGCTCAAAAGTTCTTCTATTTCTTAGTAACTGCGCCGCTTCAATAGCCTGCTGTAAGTCGCTTGCTCGCTGTGTATTCTGATACAACTTAATAAAGCCATGCCCTATTCCTGCCAAACCGTGGGCAAAGTTACTCGCTTGTAATTCATGCGGTACAGCCATGGATTTAGTCAGTAATTCACGTGCAACATCGTAGTTACCCAACTCTAGTTGGGTCAGTGCCATACCGGCATATCCAACCAATAGACCAGGAGATGCTTCCTGCTCGTTAAAACCCTGCTCTAACTCTGCTGCAAGACCTGTTGGAATACTATGTTCGGAACGGGCGAGTAATAGCGCAGGTCCTGAATAACCGTAGGCGAGTGAACTCATATGAGTATCAAATGCTTGGAAATCCACTGGTAGATAAAAATTATGACCTTTTCGCTCGATACCACTTCTCAGTAGTCGGGTTATGTTATTCAGTGAGCGCTGTAGTGTATTTTCAATTTCACTAAAGTCTGCCGATATCTTAGGAAGCGCTTCTATTCTTTCTATTTTCTCTGCTACTTCGTCTGATAATGTAATGTTTTCCAACTCATGTAAAAGCACCTTAGCTTCATCAACTAAGCCCTTAGATAGACGGTCTACAATCTCAATCACATGCTTAGGTAATCCGCTATCTTGTACCAACCTCTCTAGCAGCGACCATTTGAACTCAGCATTCATTTCAAAGGCTTGCTGAATAGGAAGCAACATGCTGTACAACACCATGGATAAACCATACCAGTCCCCCTTAAAAGTTGCGCCTTCTTTAATCAAGTTCGATTGCTCGGTAAAACCGGGGGTTGCTAAAATCGGAATGCTGTCTCTATGTTCATTCGCTGTATCTAATTTAAACGAACCTTCAAAGTCGATAAATTTGATGCGTTTATTGTCACTATCAACAATGATGTTATTTGGTGAAATATCTGCCAATACAATACCTTGGCTATGAGCATATGAGATGGCTTCAATGCACGCTTTGGTGATCCAAGTAAACTGTTGTTTAAACTTTTCTGCCGTCGCCAAGTTGCCTGTAAATGGGATCAAAGTGACTTCTTCTTTTGCCCTAAATGAGCGTATTGCTTCTCCTTGTACAAACTCTTCAACTAAGAAGGAGTGTTCCCATTCGGTGAAACAATCGACGGGCTTAGGGAAGTAGTCACTACCTTGCAACGCCTCAAGTATTTTAAATTCATTGTTTAATACCGTGTCAGCATATATCGACTTTGCATTGAGCGAGGAGAATTGCACATAAGGACGTGCCTCTTTAACTACTACAGTTTCGCCCGTTGCTAAATCTGTCGCTTTATACACACCACCACTGTTCGAGAAGGAAAAAGCTTCTGATATTTGATATCTACCAGCCAACGGCTTAATTTCAGAATCATCCTCGCTGAGGGCTTCATCGTTGAACGGCTCATCAATCCAGCTAGGCAATGAGTAAAACGCTTCTCGCTCATCTTTCACCAAAGTACCGTCCGGTTGGATCAAGCACGCATCCGCAGTTCCATCGGGCTTAGGCCTTGGGATCAACTTGTAACCACCATAACGATAGTGCACGACTTTGCTATCTTTATATCGCTTGTCAGAGAGAATGTATGGGCCGTTGTTGTCTTTCGTCGCCAGATACAGGTCATGGATCATGGCCTTAAACGAATCGAAGTTCACGGGGTAAATTGTGATCAGCTTGCCAGAGCCGCTGCGACCGGTTGATTTAGATGCCATTTGGTTGGCTAAGTCTTTACGACAAATAACTTTGAATGCGGCTTTATAATCCATGCATACCTGTACGGTTTTACGGATCACTTCAATGGCTTCTTCCTCCGTGGCCGATACGTGAATTTTGAACCCTTGCAGCGGAATTTCCACGTCAAGTGGTGCAGCGGCCAGCCAGATATTGTGCCTTTTTACTGTCCAATCTTTCGAAAGCAAACTAGTTATAACTTCACTGTATTCCTTATCAGCACCTAACTCTGACGGTAGCGAGAAGAAGTCCTTATCGCCAAAGGTGTACAAATTATCCAACATATTTTCGTTCTCATTTTTTTAATTTGTTTTAGAAAAAGTTGCCAAGGACGACGCGACAAATCATTTGGCGCGTCGCTGGCTCTCAGGAGATATACTGCGGCTTATAGCGCAGCCCTCCTGAGCAAACATTACGGCTGAACGTTTGCAGCTTGTGCAGCTAGCGTGCGGCAAATACCACTTAGCGTTGACCAGCTTTGAACGTCTGCTTCAGAAGTCGATGTCATTTCTTGTAGTTTTAATACGTTATTCATGTTTTTCTCCAAAGTATTGAATGTT
The DNA here is from genome assembly GCF_004103285.1 of Pseudoalteromonas sp. A757. Classification (NCBI taxonomy): domain Bacteria; kingdom Pseudomonadati; phylum Pseudomonadota; class Gammaproteobacteria; order Alteromonadales; family Pseudoalteromonadaceae; genus Pseudoalteromonas; species Pseudoalteromonas sp. A757. The sequence continues at coordinate 86,199 of NZ_QNQN01000069.1, read as the reverse complement.
TAGTTAAGTTACTGTTTGGCAAATTACGCTGTGAATACTCCAAAGGTTATCTTCTGGCTTATTGCTTTGCGGTAATTGCTGTAATTTCAAAATATTGTTCATTTTCGTTCTCTATATTCCATTTTAGTTTTTTCGTTTGTTGCTAAACATGATGACAAAACCTAATTTTTATTAAACTGTAAGAATTGACATGTTTTGTTTTTAAACGTCTTTCTTACCACCTGTGCTTAGCGAGCAAAATCATATTATTAAAAAACCAAAAATCGAGTAACTGTTATTTCTTACAGAGAAAATAAAAAATAAAAAACCTGTCAAAAACAACAGGAAGATATATAAAAACATTAAAATAGAATAAACAAAAAAGGAGAACGAAATGAAAAAACATATAAAAGCAATATTAATATTGGCAATAACTTTATCTGGATGTTCAAACACATCAAATATAAGAAGTAATGAATTAAATAAATACAAACCTGAATTTATTAAAAAAGAGTTAAGTAACGGGTTAACGGTAATAGCGCACCAAGATAGCCGAGCGCCATTGGTAACCGTAAATCTTTGGTACAAGGTGGGTGCAAAAGATGAGCAAGCAAAACAGAGTGGCTTTGCCCACTTGTTTGAACATTTAATGTTTACGGGATCTAAGCATGCTCCAGATAATCACTTCACCGCTATGCAAAGTTTAGGAGCGCAAGAAGTGAATGGCACAACCAATCACGATCGCACTCGTTATTTTCAGACTATCCCAAAAGGTGCTTTAGATTACACGTTATGGCTAGAAGCCCATAGGATGCAGCACTTAACTCAAGCACTCGACAACACAAAGCTCGAGGCTGAAAAGCAAGTCGTGCAAAAAGAGTATCAGCAACGATATAGCAATCCTTTTAATGTCATGATGCAAACAATGGCACAAGCAGCGTACCCAAGTTCACATCCTTATCATTTACCACCCATCGGTAATATCGACGATGTTAAAACCGCTTCGTTGGATACAGTAACTCAATGGTTTAAGCAATATTATAAGCCCAATAACGCAGTGCTTGTGTTGTCCGGAGATCTCGATCCTATCCATGCCATCGAAAAGGTTGAGGCACATTTTAGCGCCATCTCAGCTGGACCTATCCCTATTAGCTACCAGCAATTGGCCGTTCCAAGTGTTGCTAAAAAACACCTTGTAACCACACATACACTGGATACACGCCAGCTACTTTTTTCTTGGCATGTGCCAGGCCGGAATACGCGTTATAACGAAACGTTTAACTTACTGGCAAAAGTGTTAAATAATCCAGATAGTAGCTACCTTCACCAAAAGCTTGTAGAAGAGCTTAAGCTTGCTCATTCTATTTCGTTTATGCACACCGAGCGCCAACTCTCAAGCCAGTTTGTCATAGCTGCAGAGTTGGCACCAAATATCACGACACAGCAATTAGAAAAAGCGCTGTTTGAAGCGCTCACAGCGTTGCAAAGTGAGCAAGATATGGCTGACGCATTAGCGAAAGCGGCTGAAGAATATGCCATTGAAGTTGCCAAACAGAGCGATATGATTAGTGGACAGTCTGGCAGAGCACACTTACTTGCTGCGGGTGAAGTTTACTATAACGATCCGCATTACTATTTTACTCGACAGCAAAAGCATCAAAATCTGACATGGCATGATCTCGTTGACGCAACACAAACTTGGTTGCAGCCGTCAAAAGCACTCACGATTTCTTACCTACCTGAACAATTAACGATACCAACCACCGAGTTGATAACAACTCCACCAGCAATTATCGAAACACCAGGACCAGCGCTACAATCGTTACACTCAAAAAATATTGGTGACAAGCAACTTGTGCACCTTGAACAGTCAAGCGATACAGAGTTTGCTCTAACTCTATCATCGAATATTGGATTTCTAAACGAGCCAACTCAGTTGCAGGGTATAACCGCGATATTAGCCAAAGCACTAAAAGCAAATGCGCTAACACAAGGCATAAACTTGAATACAAACCGCCATGCCCATACTACACATTTCAGTGTTGTCGCTCCAAATCAGCATAAAAATAAAGTGATGCAGTACCTTTTCAGTCTCAAAAGTGGCAAGGTCCAGCTCTCCAACTCTCAATTTAATGAAGCTAAACAACATGTGCTAAATTATCTTGCACGTCTACAAGGAGATATGGAAAGCACGGCACTCGATGAAATATCGAACGTATTGCTTTTTGATGCTACCTTAGCACCGCTATCCGGCTTTGGACGCGTAGAGGCGGTCAAAGAACTACAGCTGAGCGATGCCAATAACTACCTTCGCTTACTTTTCAATGAGAGCTTATCCACGTATACCTCTGTGGGTAATGAGAACATCGATCAACAATTAGATTATATTGCACCACTTCATCAGCATAGAGCTGACACCAAGCAGTCTTTCATTACGCGTTTACTGACGGATCATCAGCACCCACACCCTGATATACATATCATCGATAGACCAGAGATGAAACAAACCCTTATTGTCGCGGCACATGTGTTAAGTAATGGCGTCAATCAAAAAGCGAGAACGGCAAACGCACTGCTTGGCAGTGGTCCAACATCACGATTAAACCAGCTGATTAGGAGCGAAAAGCAATGGTCTTATGGAGGAGTAACCAAGCTTACACCTCTCACAACCCAACACACCCTATTTACCTTGATGGCACCCGTTACACCTAATGCTATGGGCGCAGCGTTGACTGAACTAAAAGCGCTTCTACAATCCCCCCTCAGTAGCGAACTTACTCCAAACGAATTGGCTCAAAGCAAACGCCAGAGTAAGGTTAGATTCACTAACTTACTGAGCAATAAAGCTAATTTAAGTTCATTTTTAGCCCTATCTGCTGAGCTTAATACTTTAAATGAGTTGGTTGATTTTGATTCTACACTACGGGCTATCTCATTGCAGAGCACCTCTGAAGCGATGAAAACCTTAACCAACGCCACCAATACACAGTGGATACTGATCGGTGACCGAACCAAAATAGAGACTCAGCTAGCCGCAAACTTTGTAAATTCAAAAATATAATCTTTTGTTTTATAAGGCTCTTTTTAGAGCCTTATAAAATGCTGTCATTTCTACCAGTTATATACCCTAAGCACAAAAAGTAATCTTGTATCTCAGTTCATCATCATATGACATTGAAGGTAAATATGGATACCAAGATCGAAAAACCAAAGTCAAAGAAAAGATTGAAAGTCGCTATGGGCCTGTTCGGGACATCCACCGCGATGATAGCCCTGTACTCTATGCAAGCACTTTCAATCCCAAGTAGCACGCAATCAGTTCCCTTCAACAGTATCTCAATTAGTACCGTGAAACAGGGCTCATTTACCAATAACTTGCCGCTTAGAGGTCAAGTAGAGCCGCGTAAAACAATCTATCTTGATGTTAAATCTGGCGGTGTGATTGAAGAGGTTTTTGTTGAGCCAGGCACATCCGTAGAAGCGGGAACACCTATCGCGAGACTATCCAATACAGATCTACAGCTTCAGGTGATCAGTCGAGAAGCACAAGTTACTGAGCAATTGAATTTTTTGCGTAATACAGAAATGGAGATGGAAACAAGCCGTCTGAACATTAAACGCGACATTATCGAGCTGGAGTTTCAGGTAACGCAGTTGCAACGCAAACTGGCTCATACTGAAAAATTAGCAAAAAAAGGCCTAGTCTCTCGAGAAGAACTTACCGAGCGTCAAGATGAGTTAGTGTATTACAAAAAGCAATTAGCACTGTCTTTGGAGCGCCAAAAAGCTGATGAAAAAATTCGCTCCGTTCAGCGAGAGCAACTAGAGAGCGGCAAACAGATGCTTGAACGCAATTTAGAGTACGCCAGACTAAATTTAGAAAACTTAGTTATCAAATCCCCCACTTCGGGATATCTGAGTCAACTTGATGCCGAGATCGGAGAATCAAAAGTGTCAGGCTCTCGACTTGGGCAAATCGATTTACCCAATGACAATATCCTTTCAGTTCGAGTAGACGAATATTACTTAAACATCATCCAAAAAGGCATGCAAGCTAACATTGATGTGGCAGGTAAAAAGTACACAACGCAGGTATCTAAAATAGATAGCCAAGTTGATAACTCCCAATTTTATATTGAAGTAGATATTCCCACTGGCGTTGAGAATATAAAACGAGGACAAACTTTGGACGTTGAGTTAGTGATTGGTGATGAAAATAAAAATGCGATGCTATTAAAAAGAGGCGCGTTTTTTTCTGACACTGGTGGAAATTGGGTTTTTGTTTTAAATGATGACAACACCGCAGAACGAAGAAAAATAAAAATATCAGGGAAAGATAAAAGCAACTTCCAGATTAAAGACGGATTAAAAAATGGTGAAAAAGTCATCACATCGAGTTATGCACATTTCAACAACGCAGAAAAGTTAATATTAAAATAACAAATGGAATAAAGAGAATGATTAAATTAAAAAATCTTGTAAAAAGCTATATAACCGAAGATATAAAAACAACTGCTATTAATGATATAAATTTGGAAATAAACAGCGGTGACTTTGTATCAATTATGGGCCCTTCAGGCTGTGGTAAGTCAACTCTCCTGTCGATACTGGGCATGCTAGATAGCCCATGCCAGGGAGAATATCTATTTAATGATAAGAACTTGGCCAACTTAAAAGAAAGTCAGCTAAGCGATATTCGCAAAGCGAATCTAGGCTTTGTCTTCCAAAGCTTCAACCTGATTGATGAACTTACGGTGTTTGAGAACGTTGCACTGCCTTTGATGTATAACAACGCAGATAAAGCCCTACAAAAAGAACGCGTCAATGCCTTGCTTGAACGCTTTGATATCGCCCACAGAGCAAATCATTTACCGCAGCAACTGTCAGGAGGTCAGCAGCAGCGCGTTGCTATCGCTCGTGCTCTGGCAACAAACCCAAAGCTAATTTTAGCTGATGAACCTACCGGTAACCTAGATTCAAAAAATGGTGCTGAGGTAATGAAGCTACTCAGTGAACTGAATAGAGAAGGAACGACCATTATAATGGTGACGCACTCAGAACAAGACGCGCAGTATGGTAATAAAATCATCAAACTACTCGATGGTAAGATTCACCATAATCGCCCTATTGAGGTGCTGGAGGTGGAGTGTGCTTAAGCTACAATTCATCACGGCTGTTCGACTACTAAACAAGTACCGCCAACATTCTATTTTAAACATTATAGGTCTCGCTTTTGGCTTAGCTGCAGCAATTTTAGTCTTTTTATATGCTTCCTATGAAACGAGTTACGACAAATTTCATCCAGCCCCAGAGCACACATACCGTGTAGCGCAAAACTGGCCTTCTCTGGGACTAAACGCTCCGGTAAGCAGTTCCGCAATGAACCCACACTTCTCGGCTGTAGAAGGCGTTACGGATATCTTAAACCTTATCCACATGAGCCCAGTGATTAACAATGAAATTAAAATCAATGATAGTCCTCTCAAATTAGAGAACTTGTATGCAACCACGGCAAATTTTGCTGAGTTCTTTACACTCGAAGTGGTAGCAGGTGATCTCGATAAAACCCTTACTACCCCAAATTATATAGCATTATCCCAATCGCAAGCTTTGCGCCTTTTTGGTGAAACGTCAGTATTGGGTAAAACACTTGATAATGAGCAAGTTACATGGACCGTAGGTGCTATATTCAAAGATTTGCCAGAAAACACTCATTTGAAAATAGACTTTTTGACAAGCATACAAGTACAGCTGCTAGGTGAGCCAAATCCACTTGGCAACGACAGTTTCACCTATGTCAAAGTTGAACAACAGCAGTACGTTGCAAACATTGCCGCACAGTACACGCAGCTATACAACGATGTAGTTTATCGTGGCGAAAATATGGTTGAAGTTTCACTCCAACGCTTGAGTGATATTTACCTATCGGCGAACTCTCGATTTGAGATGAAAGTTCATGGTTCTCAGTTTATCGTTGATGTCTGCATTGGCCTGACATTTTTACTCATCGCTATCGCCTCTATTAACTTTATCAATATGAGCACTGCTCAGGCGGTATTGAGAGCCAAAGAAGTGGGTGTAAAAAAGGCAATGGGGGCCTCTAAACAGAGCCTGATCACACAGTTTTTATGTGAGTCTTTGGTGATCTCAACCATCGCAACCATACTTGCAGCCATTGTGGCCATTACATTATTACCTTGGTTTAATGCAGTGATTGAAAAGGAACTTAGCTTTGATATCACGCCAGTAAGCATTTTATTCTTATTAGGGATTGATTTGGTGGTCGGCTTAATCGCGGGTTTATACCCAGCCTTCTTCTTAACGGCATTTGATGCCAAACGTGTTTTAAGTGGTGATCTCACTCGTGGAACCACTGCTGTAAGGATCAGAAAAGCACTTATGATATTACAGGCGTCTTTATCCATTGCACTAATTATTGGCGCATTTATCTTACATCAGCAATTAAATTATATGACTACCATAGAGACGGGTTATCAAAAAGAAAATCGTCTAGAAATCTCTGGTATCAATCGCGCTGTTCTTTTCGATAACCCGGACAGCAACCTGGCACGTGCATTTTCGCAATTACCATTTGTCGACTCAGCGACAATTTCTGACACCTCTTTGACTAAATCAATAAACACCTCTGCCAGACTTCTTTGGCCTGGTGCAGATCAGGATGTGCCTATTCTACCTTTTATTGGTACAGGTTTTGATCCAGTGAAAACACAAGGCTTAACCTTACTTCATGGCCGAGACTTCAGTGCGACCTACACATCTGATTGGCATGCCGTTGATACACAAGGAAATGAGACAGCAAGCATTATTATCAGTGAATCTGTCGCACGTATGGCTGGCGGCAGTGATCTGGCAAGCTTAGTGGGTGAAACTTGGACATTTACCACTGGCGAGGAATCTGATCTGATGATCCGTGTAAAGGTTGTCGGTATCGTCTCAGATTTGACAATTGGTTCCGCAAAGCATGGAGCATCCCCTAGTTTCTTCATCTGTGGTTATAGCTGGATGAATGAAGGGAATGTTGTCCTGAATTTTAACACCCCTATCACTCCAATCCATAAAAGCGAAGTAACGGAATTCGCTCAGACGAGATTCAATTTGTTTAACCTGCCAATGAATGAGGTTCATTACAACTATGAAAATCTGTACAAATCAGATCGTAAAACGGCCCATATTGTCGCAGTATTCTCCGTCTTAGTTGTGATACTGACTTGTGTTGGTATCTTTGGTCTATGTTCATTCTCAGCAAATCGTCGTCAAAAGGAAATTGCAGTACGTAAGGTATTAGGTGCTTCTAAATTATCGTTAATGAACTTACTTGCAAAAGAATTCGTTGTGCTGACCGTGATCAGTGCAGCAATTGCATTCCCTCTCACCTATATGGTCACATCGGATTGGTTAGCTGGGTTTAATATCAGGATTGAGCAACCTTGGTTTATCTATATCACTGCACTGATGCTAGTCAGTACAATAGTTTGGCTTACGGTTGCAAGTATCGCTTATAAAACAGCATCAACAAGGCCTGCAAACAGCCTACGCTACGAATAGCGACCTCGCGAGCTCTACTCAGTCTGGAGCTCGCTCACTTTCAGGTTATTTCGCTACTGAAACATTTAATAGATGATTATTTTGCAGTCGCTTTGCGTAAACGTAGACCTGCCCCTTCACTGCACCAGTAAAAATACCAAAAAAAGAATCCGTTTTGCGCTCAACATCCAATAACTTCGTCACCGTTAAGCTTCTCAAATCCATCTTGCTAATACTATTCCCCGAGCTGAAGTAAACAAACTCATTCGTCATAGACCAGCTTAGATGCGTGATATCAGACAAGTCTAACAACACCTGCTCACTACCATTTTCAAGTTCTCGTTTTATTAGTCTGTAACTTTTATCAAAGTAGTACAAATAGTCTTCATCTATCATTCGAGCAGAATGAATACCTTTTTTGGTTAGACGCACAAACTTTTGCTCTTTTAGGCTATAGCTCCATGCATCACTAGTATCTTTAATCAACGTCATCAGGATATTGTCATTGAGCCCCCAACTTGCATCTGCGATGGTGTCATTCACTGTGATGCTCTCTACAATATTAAGATTATCCATTGAGATTATTTCTAATTGATTTTGATAGGCAACTAGAAGCTGACTGTCATCTGGTGACAAAACAATGTCCACTATCTCAGTCGTTGGTAGTGAAAGCAATTTGGTACGCGCCCCATCAATCATTTTCCAAAGCGACTGATTTCTTGCGCCCCTTGTTAGGAAGATACCGCCATTTGCACGGTTAAATGGTGCCACCAAGGACTCAGTTACATCTGACACTGAGAAAGGGGTGAGTAACGGCGTTGAGGTACTTTCGTCAACCTGATAAATATTACCATCCAGTAATTTTGTCGAAAATATTAACTGCTCAGCTGACACCACCATAGCGCTATGCATTTCCTTTTCGAGTGGAAAATACACACTAGATACTATTTTACTGGCAAGCTCATATGTCATGAGCTTGTTTTCATTGTCATCAAACCACATGACTTTTGCATCATCATCAGACCAGTCGACAGAGCGCAGTCTGTAGTTTAATCGCACTAATATTTCTTGATCACTGCCATCTGCATTAGCCTTAAAAATAGCCGTGCCATTTTTGATAGAGCGTAAAAATAAGATTTCGTTCTTACTATTAGATAACTTAACGTAAAAGTCTCCGCTAAAGCGAATATTCGGTGAGGTAACTTGAAATTCTGTCCCACTGACTAGGTCTTTACTAAAGATAGCTGAAATATACGGTCGATCACGATAGTCATACTTTGTGTATAACAGTGTATTTTCTACACTGGTCACACTCATTCTGCGCTCTGCATGGCAATCCCAAACTTTAGTATGCTCCGCATCTGTTGAGTCAGGCATGAATGTGGCAGACCACAGCTCACATACCTTATTTTCACCTATCCTACTGATCTGATAGTACAAACGTAAACTGTCTGCCGCCCATCCTGTCGGCATCACATTAGCGCCCTCTCGCTCTACCAGTTTGATGTTCTGTAGGGATTTCATATCTTTCACGTATAAGGCTGAATTACGATCGCCTTCAGCTAGAAATGAATAAGCTAAAAACCTTCCACCCAAAGATAAGTCTTGAAACGCGACCGAGCCTTTGCTCCACGTTAGTATCTCTTTATCTAATTGCGTGATGTACTCTTTGTTTTTAACAAGCTCAGAGGAAGGATCAATTTCTTCTGTTATTAGAGGTAATTGATCTTTGAGCATGACGCCTGCGACCACACAGATGGCTATAGCCACTCCTCCCCAGATGTACTTAGTAATGGGCGTGCGTGACGGCGATAAATTTGCAGAGCTAGGAGCTGGCTTGTGAGTGATAGTTGGCGCTATGGGTTCTGGCCTAGTATTACTAGCGTCAGTCTGCGTACCTTTATAGATAACCTCAGCATCTAGCACAAAGCTGTAACCAGTACGGTAGTGAGTTTTTAATGTCTGACCACGTTGCTTTTCTGATTTAAGTGCTTTTCTCAATTCTGAAATTGCGCGGTTTATCGCATTATCATCCACATACGGCTGTTGCCATACCTCGTCCGATAACTCTTGGCGCGTGACAATACGATTGCTGTTTTCAATAAAGTATAACAGCATCCTAAATAGTAACGGTTCTAACTCCCTTTCTATTTTATCGTTGTCAGTAAGTAAGTGTCTATCTGGATATATCGTCCAAGATTCCAGTTTTATTTTTTCTATATTTTTACAAAACGCAACAATATTCATATTATTTTTGAGGATACAGGAATAAAAGCAGAGTAAGTATGTAAAAGCGCCTCAACAGCGACTAGAGCTGGTGCTTTAATACAATACATCCAAGTTATGCACGCCACGATATTTAGTCAATCAAAAGGCCTTTAAACTATACTATTTTAAATAGCTCTCAATGTGAACAACTCTTCTCTTATAATTGACGAATACATACCAACAAAATAACAATGAGTTTCAAATACACCCATTAAATTGCTAATTTTTACCTAAAAGCAACAGTGTTTTGAGCTTAATTGCAAAAGTGAGGAAATAATATAGGGTTATGTTGGGGATAGCTAAGAGTGGATTGAATAACAAACAAAAAACCCACGCAATGCGTGGGTTTTTGATAACCAGATAGGCGGCTGCTTATTTGCGCAGCTGGCGTAGAAGGCGTAGTTGAGCAAGAGCTTCTTCAAGCTGCAATGCCGCACGCTGATAATCCAGCTCGCTTGCAGTGCCAGAAGCTAATTGCGCCTGCGCTTCACGTTTAGCTTCTTCAGCAGCTTGCTCATCAATTTCATCCGCACGAATAGCTACGTCCGCAAGGACGGTAACTGTTTTCGGTTGAACTTCAAGCGTACCGCCGGCAACGTAGATAACTTCTTCTGAGCTATCTGCTTTAACCAAACGTACCATACCAGGTTTTAGGCCAGTCAGTAGTGGCGCGTGGCCAGGGTGAATACCAAGTTCACCTTCACTACCTGTCACTTGAATCGTAGCCACTTCGCCAGAGAATAAACTCTGCTCTGCACTTACTACGTCAAGGTGTACTGTCATTGCCATAACAACCTCCTAATTACATGTTTTTAGCTTTATCAACTGCTTCGTCGATTGAGCCAACCATGTAGAATGCCTGCTCAGGCATATCATCGTAATCACCGTTTAGGATGCCCTTAAAGCCAGAGATTGTGTCTTTAAGAGATACGTATTTACCAGGTGCACCTGTAAATACCTCAGCAACGAAGAATGGCTGAGATAGGAAACGCTGGATCTTACGTGCACGAGATACTACTTGCTTATCTTCGTCAGATAGCTCGTCCATACCTAGAATTGCGATGATGTCTTTCAGCTCTTTATAACGCTGAAGAACTGTCTGAACGCCACGTGCTGTGTCGTAGTGCTCTTGACCGATAACTTGTGGGTCAAGCTGACGTGAAGTTGAATCTAGAGGGTCTACCGCAGGGTAAATACCTAGAGACGCGATATCACGAGAAAGTACTACTGTCGCATCTAAGTGAGCAAACGTCGTTGCTGGAGATGGGTCAGTCAAGTCATCCGCAGGTACGTATACCGCTTGGATTGAAGTGATTGAACCTGTCTTAGTTGATGCGATACGCTCCTGTAGAACACCCATTTCTTCAGCTAGTGTAGGCTGGTAACCTACTGCTGAAGGCATACGGCCTAGAAGTGCTGATACTTCAGTACCTGCTAGTGTATAACGGTAGATGTTATCTACGAAGAATAGTACGTCACGACCTTCGTCACGGAACTTCTCAGCCATTGTAAGACCAGTTAGTGCAACACGTAGACGGTTACCCGGTGGCTCGTTCATCTGACCGTATACTAGTGATACTTTGTCTAGTACGTTTGAGTCGTTCATCTCATGATAGAAGTCATTACCCTCACGAGTACGCTCACCAACACCTGCGAATACTGAGTAACCGCTGTGCTCGATTGCGATGTTACGGATAAGTTCCATCATGTTTACGGTTTTACCTACACCCGCACCACCGAATAGACCAACTTTACCACCTTTAGCGAATGGACATACAAGGTCGATAACCTTGATACCAGTCTCTAGAAGTTCAACTGAGTTGCTCTGCTCTTCGTATGATGGTGCTGCACGGTGAATAGACCAACGCTCTTCTTCACCAATAGGGCCCGCTTCATCAATTGCATCACCAAGTACGTTCATGATACGACCTAGTGTTGCTGTACCAACTGGAACCTTAATTGGCTCAGCTGTACCTTGTACTGGAGTACCACGACGTAGACCGTCAGTACTACCTAGTGCGATACCACGTACCACACCGCCACCTAGCTGCTGTTGCACTTCTAGTGTCAAACCAGCTAAGTCGCCTTCTGTAACTTTTAGTGCGTCATATACGGCTGGCACGTTGTCTTGTGGAAACTCGATGTCCACAACGGCGCCGATAATTTGGACGACCTTACCTAAACTCATGTCTATTCCTCTTATTAAACTTTGCCGAAGCGTTATACGGCAGCCGAACCGCTCACAATCTCACTAATTTCTTGTGTGATTGCGGCCTGACGTGCCTTGTTGTATACCAGCTGTAGCTCATCAATCAGGCCACCTGCATTATCTGTTGCGGCTTTCATCGCAACCATACGGGCAGCTTGTTCAGAGGCAGCATTCTCAACTACACCTTGGTAGACCTGAGACTCAATAAAGCGCACTAATAGCGTCTCTAAAATCGCCTCTGGGCTTGGCTCATATAGATAATCCCAAGCGTGAGCTGATACATCTTCTTCAGCTTTTGGCAAAGGTAATAACTGATCGATAACAGGCTCTTGTTTCATTGTGTTGACAAACTGGTTGTACACAACAAATAAGCGGTCAATTTTGCCTTCTTCAAATGCTTTAAGCATTACTTTTACAGGACCAATAATATCCTGAACTGAAGGCGTATCTCCTAACCCGGTCTTCTTGGCTTCTAGCTCACCGCCAAAACGCTTAAAGAAACCAGCAGCCTTGCTGCCTAGAGCTGCGAACGTTGCCTCAACCCCTTTGTCTTTCCACGCTTTTGCGTCTCTTACTACTTTTTTGAACTCGTTTGAGTTCAAACCACCACATAGACCACGGTCTGTAGAGATAACAATATAACCAACTCGCTTCACTTCGCGTTCTTGTAAGAACGGATGAGTGAAGTCAAGATTAGCCTGAGCAACACGACCGATCACTTTGCGTAAGTTTTCAGCGTATGGACGACTAGACGCTACGCGTTCTTGTGCCTTCTTCATTTTAGAAGCGGCAACCATCTCCATTGCGCTGGTGATCTTTTGAGTATTCTTGATACTCCCGATCTTGCTTTTTATCTCTTTTCCGCTGGCCATGACTCTCTCTCCGAATCTCGGTGAGTAGTTCCCTACTCACCTTAATAACACATTACCAAGTTTGCGTAGATTTGAACTTCTCTAGAAGTTCTTTAAGCTGCGCTTCGATCTCGGCGTTGTAGTTACCAGTTTCATTGATTTGAGCCATTAGCTCTGCGTACTCGCTCTTAGCAAATGCGATTAGGCTTGCTTCAAAATCAAGGATCTTGTTGATTTCGATGCCTTTTAAGAAGCCTTTCTCTACTGCAAATAGCGATAATGACATATCAGCAACAGACATTGGTGCGTACTGTTTCTGCTTCATTAGCTCTGTTACACGCTCACCGTGTTCAAGTTGTGCACGCGTTGCATCGTCAAGGTCAGAAGCGAACTGAGAGAACGCTGCTAGTTCACGGTACTGAGCTAGCGCTAGACGGATACCACCACCTAGTTTCTTAACGATTTTAGTTTGCGCTGCACCACCTACACGAGATACCGAGATACCAGCGTTAACCGCTGGACGGATACCTGCGTTGAACAAGTCAGTTTCCAAGAAGATCTGACCGTCAGTGATTGAGATAACGTTGGTAGGTACGAATGCAGAAACGTCACCACCTTGAGTTTCAATGATTGGCAATGCCGTCAATGAACCTGTTTTACCTTTAACTTCACCATTTGTGAACTTCTCAACGTAGTCAGCGTTTACACGTGACGCACGCTCTAGAAGACGTGAGTGAAGGTAGAATACGTCACCTGGGTATGCTTCACGACCTGGTGGACGCTTAAGTAGTAGTGAGATTTGACGGTAAGCAACAGCTTGCTTAGACAGATCATCATATACGATTAGTGCATCTTCACCGCGGTCACGGAAGTATTCACCCATAGTACAACCAGAGAACGGCGCTAGGAATTGTAGTGCTGCAGATTCTGATGCAGAAGCAACTACTACGATAGTGTTTGCAAGTGCACCGTGCTCTTCTAGTTTACGTACTACGTTTGCAATTGTTGACGCTTTTTGACCAACCGCTACGTACACACACTTAACGCCTGTGTCTTTTTGGTTGATGATAGCATCGATTGCTAGTGCTGTTTTACCAGTCTGACGGTCACCGATCACAAGCTCACGCTGACCACGACCAACTGGGATCATCGCATCGATAGACTTATAACCAGTTTGTACTGGCTCATCTACTGATTGACGCTCGATTACGCCAGGTGCGATTTTTTCAACTGGTTCAAAACCATCGTTATCAACAGCGCCTTTACCGTCGATTGGCTCACCAAGTGTGTTAACAACACGACCAAGTAGACCACGGCCTACTGGTACTTCAAGGATACGACCAGTTGATTTAACTTTTACGCCTTCTTTAAGGTCTGCGTATGGACCCATTACTACAGCACCTACTGAGTCACGCTCAAGGTTTAGTGCGATAGCATAACGGTTGCCAGGAAGCTCGATCATCTCACCCTGCATACAGTCAGCAAGACCGTGGATGCGGATAATACCGTCGGTAACAGATACGATAGTACCTTCGTTACGCGCTTCACTTACAACTTCAAACTGTTCAATGCGTTGCTTGATCAGTGCAGAAATTTCTGTGGAATTAAGTTGCATGCTCTTTTTCCCAATTACGATTGTAGCGACGTCGCAAGACGATCTAATTTGCCGCGAACAGAACCGTCAATTACGGTGTCACCGGCTTTAATCACAAGGCCACTTACAATGGCTTCGTCGATGCTACAATTCAGCTTAACTTTGCGTGCGAAACGTTTCTCAAGTGCCGCGACCAATTTTGCTTGCGCATCATCCGCAAGCGCTGTTGCCGAAACCACATCTACTTCGATTTCTTTGTCATAGTCTGCTTTAAATTCAGCAAACAACTCTGCAACAGCTGGAATGGCAGCTAAACGCTCATTTTCGGCCATCAGCTTGATAAGGTTTTGACCTTGTTCGTTGAGTTGCTCAGCACATAACTTGATAATGATTTCAGACTGCTGTGTTTCAGTAGCAATGCTACCAAGTAGCGCCTGAACCTGTTCGTCGCTGGTAACTTGACCAGCGAAGAACAGCATTTCATTCCAAGCTTCAACTGTGCCTTTTTCAACGGCAAGTTCAAAAGCCGCTTTAGCGTATGGGCGAGCGATAGTAGTCAATTCAGACATGCTCATACCCCCTGCTTAAAGCTCAGCGACAAGTTTTTCAACGATGTCACTGTGTGTGGCTTGATTGATTTCACGCTCTAAAATCTTCTCAGCACCTGCGATAGAAAGTGCAGCGACTTGTGAACGCAGCTCTTCTTTCACACGGTTGCGCTCAGACTCAATTTCAGAGTGTCCCTGAGCAATGATTTTTTCACGCTCTTGCTGACCACGAGTTGTCTCTTCGTCAACAATTAGCGCAGCACGCTTCTTAGCTTGTTCGATGATTTCAGCCGCTTGTGCTTTCGCTTCTTTCAGCTGTTCAGCGCCTTGTGCACGTACGCGCTCAAGTTCTTTTTCAGCTTCATCAGATGCTGCTAAACCATCTTCAATTTTCTTTTGGCGAGCTTCAATCGCACCATTTAGTGGTGGCCATACGAACTTCATACAGAACCATACGAAGACCACAAATGCGATTAATTCACCTATTAGAGTGGCGTTTAAGTTCACGACCGCTCCTCCTTACTTGACAGTTGTTCGTTTCAGGTATTTTGCAATATTAAAGAGCGAACAACATGTACATAGCGATACCTACACCGATCATTGCAACGGCATCGATAAGACCAGCTAGGATGAACATTTTAACTTGTAGTGAAGGCGCAAGCTCAGGCTGACGAGCACATGCTTCTAGGAACTTACCACCCATGTTACCGAAGCCTAGTGCAGTACCGATAGCACCAAAACCGATTAGTAGTGCAACAGCGATAAGTTTAATAGCAACTGCGATTTCCATTTTTATCTCCAAAGTTTTAATAGTAAATTAAAGTTTAAGTTTAAATTTAAGTTGTAAAAATCTTTATTATTCAGCTGATTAGTGACTTTCTGTACTAGCCATGCTGAGGTAAACGATAGTCAGCATCATAAATACGAATGCTTGCAGCACGATTACCATAATGTGGAATACTGCCCACACGAAGTGCAGTGGTAACTGCATCAAACCAATTGCACCGATAAGGATGAAGATCATCTCACCTGCGTATAAGTTACCGAACAAACGTAGTGCTAGCGAGAATGGCTTAGCAACCAATGCGATTGTTTCAAGTAGTAAGTTAAACGGGATCAACACTGCCATCATTAGTTTGTTTTTAGAGCTAAATGGGTGCAATGTTAATTCTGCAATAAAGCCACCGATGCCTTTGATTTTAATTGAATAACCGATCATCAGAATAAACACACCTAGCGCCAGTGCTGCGGTCATGTTTAAATCTGTTGTAGGTACAATCTTCATGTACACATCGTGTGAATCCATACCAAATGCTTGTTCACCAACAAAGCCAGCAAATGCAGGTAGGAAGTCAACTGGAACTAAGTCCATCAAGTTCATTAAGAATACCCAAACGAAAATCGTTAGGGCTAGAGGTGCAACTAACTTGCTGTTACCGTGATATGTGTCACGAACGTTGGCACCAACGAACTCAACAACCATTTCGATAAAGCACTGGAATTTACCAGGAACACCTATAGTGGATTTTTTAGCGGCACTTCGGAAGATCCATAAAAATATTAGACCTAAACCGATTGACCATGCGAGGGTATCTACATGCCATGTCCAGAAACCACTATCCGCACATGCTTTGTTGAAGGCAAGACCGGCATCGGTCGAGCACATCTTGGCATTGGTCAAGTGGTGCTGAATATGGCTTGATAGAGTAACTTCTTCTGCAGCCATGTTTTATCCCAAAAGTTAATGATTAAAAAAAATCAGGACCAACCATTGTGTCAGCATCACGAGCATATAAGCGCCAAAAAAAGGCAGCATCATTACTGAAAAATGCTTAAAAATCAGTGCAAAGAGCACAACAGTTAGCAAAAATTTTAATCCATTTCCTCGTTTTATCGAGGAATATACTTGATTTGCTTTGCTCGCACCCATAAATCGAAAGGCGTAAGCAGCAAATACAAAATTAGGGAGTACCAACACAGCGCCGCCAGCTAACGCTGAAACTCCGGCTTGTACTCCCCAACCTATAAAAACGATTACTGCAGCGACTAATGCTACGATACCCTGAATCAAAACACCTTTTAATGCGGCTCGCCGATATGGGCGGGCTAACGAATGAGTCACTTTATATTAACCTTAATGACGTTAAATTTTATCAGGGTATGAAAACTGGCGAAATTATACTTGTTTCTGCTTAATTTGCAACTTGACGAGACGAAATGTGACGCTTTTTGGACGCCAAATAGGTCAAAATTTGGTAGGGAAGAAAGCTTAAATTAAAGCCTATACAAGAGTGGCTATTTTTCCATCAAAGTTATTAGTATTCTCGCTATTTCACAGCATATCGGTACGGAAATAGCGGCGCAAAAGCAAGCACCGCATTCACGTATTAGTCAATTAGTTAAGTTTACAATTAGTCAGCTTCATTCATTTCAGGGTTAATACGCCCCAAAATACCATCAAGTTCATCCAAACTAGCATAGGAAATAACCAGTTTACCTTTGCCTTTCTGGTTGTAGTTGATCTCTACTTTAGCACCTAAGTTTTCCTGTAATTGCTGCTCAAGCAGCTTCACATCAGGATCCTTTTGCTTCGCTTCTTTTTTCTCGACAGGCTCTAAAATGGTACGAACCAGTTTTTCGGTTTCTCTTACAGTTAATCCTTTAGCCACAGCAGTTCTCGCCGCTTCAGATTGCGCTTCACCAGTTAGGGCAAGTAGACAGCGAGCATGGCCCATTTCTATGTCGCCATGTTCCAACAAGATTTTTACATCATCATTGAGATTGTTGAGACGAAGTAAATTGGTGACCGTCGTACGCGATTTGCCAACCGCATCGGCAACTTGCTGATGCGTGAGTTCAAATTCATTAAGCAAGCGATCTAGCGCAATTGCTTCTTCCATTGCATTGAGGTCTTCACGCTGAATGTTTTCAATAAGCGCAATAGCAACAGCCGCTTCATCCGGCACATCTTTGATTAAACAAGGAACGGTATCTTGCTTAGCCAACTGTGCCGCACGCCAGCGTCTTTCACCGGCAATAATTTCAAAGCTTTGCGTGGCAACTTTACGCACCACAATTGGCTGTAAAATCCCCTGCGAACGGATCGAACTAGCCAGTTCCTCAAGTGCCTGCTCTGACATATCTTTGCGCGGCTGATACTTACCCGGCGTTAGCCACTCAATAGGTAATCGTTGTAACTCTTGTTCAACCGCCGATTCAGCAGGCGCTTCACTGACTGTCGCAACGGCTTCTTGTTGATTAGGTACAGGTGCTGCAGTACTTGGATTAGGTTTAGCTGAGCTGAGTAGGGCATCCAACCCTCGGCCTAAACCACGTTTTTTAACCGACATGTTCTTTTTATCCTCTTAGGCAACCGCAGCTGCTTGCTTTTCTTTGCGTCTTAGCATTTCACCCGCTAGCGCTAGATAAGCTTTCGCACCGCTTGATGCTCTATCATAATACATCGCAGGCGCTCCAAAACTTGGCGCCTCCGCTAATCGCACATTACGAGGGATCACAGTCCGGTACACTTTATCGCCAAAGTGTTGTTTTAACTGCTCAGATACGTCGTTAGCTAGACGATTACGCGGGTCATACATAGTGCGTAAAATGCCTTCAATTTGCAATCCTGGATTCACCAACTTACCGAGTTGGGTAATGGTGTCCATTAAAGCAGTTAATCCCTCCAGTGCATAATATTCACACTGCATCGGAACTAAAACTGCATCGGCGGCAGCCATGGCATTTACCGTTAGCATATTTAATGAAGGTGGACAGTCGATGAATATATATTCATATTTATCTTTTATCGTCTCAAGGGCGTTGCGTAGTCTCACTTCGCGCGCAAACAACTCCATCAGCTTGACTTCTGCCGCGGTTACATCGCCATTCGCTGCGATCAAATGATACTCGCCGCTGGTTTCTGTGGTGATCACTTGATCCATTGGCGCTTCTTCGATCAACAAATCATAAACCGTTGCGACATCGGCGTATTTATCAACGCCACTGCCCATGGTTGCATTGCCTTGAGGATCGAGATCGATCAACAGAACTTTACGTTTAGTCGCCGCCATGGACGCGGCTAAATTCACCGCCGTGGTTGTTTTACCAACACCACCTTTTTGGTTTGCTATTGCAATGACTCTTGCCACATTGTCCTCGACAATTAATCTTTAGAAAGAATGATTAAATGGCGCTCACCTTCAAGCTTGGGCACCACTAAACTAATATCTTGCGATAAACTCACGCCGTTTGGTAGGTGTTCTAGCTCATCCGCAGGGTATTGCCCCTTAAGTGCTAAGAATACACCTTGGTTATCGATTAAATGTGAACACCACTGGATCATATCTTGTAGTGATGCAAAAGCACGGCTGAGTACACCGTCTAATTTAACACTTGGCTGATATTCTTCAACTCGAGACTGTACAGGGGTAACATTCTCAATACCAAGCCCATGTTTTACCTGCATTAAAAATCGAATTCTTTTACCAAGGCTATCAAGAAGAACAAAATTGATGTCCGGTCTAGCTATCGCTAATACCATACCCGGTAAACCCGGTCCGGTGCCTACATCAATATAATGACTGCCCGTTAGGTGTGGCGCAACAACCAAAGAGTCCATGATATGTTTTACCATCATTTCTTTTGGGTCGCGAACGGATGTGAGGTTGTAGGCTTTGTTCCATTTATCCAGCAGCTGGACATATTCGACCAACTGCTGCTTTTGTTGTTCGCTGAGCTCGATTGAGGTATCAGCGAGTAATTCATTCAATTGTTCTAATAACACAGTGTTCCACTGCTATTACGCCGACTTACGTAATAGCCCTTGCTTTTTCAGATACACTAATAATAGCGAAATAGCAGCAGGGGTGATACCAGAAATACGTGAAGCTTGGCCAATCGTTTGTGGACGAGCATCAGTTAGCTTTGCCACAACCTCATTTGACAGACCGCTTACCAGAGCATAATCAAACTCAGCAGGCAGTAATGTCTCTTCATGACGAAGCTGTTTATTAATCTCATCTTGTTGACGCGCAATATAACCGGCGTACTTAGTTTGGATCTCAACCTGTTCAAGGGCTGGAATATTATCAAACTCAGATCCTAATCCTTCAATTGCCATTAGGTCATGATAATTAACCTCTGGACGGCGGATCAGATCTTCAAGACTGGCTTCGCGTACTAGTGGCTTTTTCAGCAGTTCGTTTACCGCATCAAGTGCTGGATGATCTTTATGGATCCAAGTATTGCGCAGACGCTGTGCTTCTTGTTCCATGATTTCAAGTTTATCGTTGTATGCAGCCCAGCGTTCATCGTCAACTAAACCTAATTCGCGACCTTTTTCTGTTAGACGTAAATCCGCATTGTCTTCACGCAGTAACAAACGGTATTCAGCACGAGAGGTAAACATACGATAAGGTTCTTTTGTACCAAGCGTGGCTAAATCATCGATCAACACGCCTGCATAAGCTTCATCACGGCGCGGTGTCCATGCTTCACGGCCTTGAACTTGAAGTGCTGCGTTCATACCCGCAATCAAACCTTGTGCACCGGCTTCTTCATAACCGGTTGTACCATTGATTTGACCTGCGAAGAATAAGCCATTGATAAACTTTGTTTCCAATGACTGCTTAAGGTCACGCGGATCAAAGAAGTCATACTCAATTGCATAGCCAGGACGACAAATATGCGCATTCTCAAAGCCTTTAATAGAACGCACGATCTCCAGTTGGATATCAAATGGTAAGCTGGTGGAGATACCATTCGGATATAGCTCGTATGATGTTAAGCCTTCAGGTTCTACAAAGATCTGATGCTTTTCTTTATCAGCAAAACGCACAATTTTATCTTCAATTGAAGGGCAGTAACGTGGACCAATTCCCTCAATCACGCCTGCATACATAGGCGAACGATGTAAGTTATTGCGGATCACATCATGGGTTTTTTCATTGGTATAGGTGATATAACAAGGGATCTGTTTTGGATGATCAGACACTTTGCCCATAAACGAGAAAACCGGAGTCGGACTATCGCCTGGTTGTTCTTGCATCACTGAAAAATCAACCGTTCTTGCATCGATACGTGGCGGTGTACCTGTTTTTAGACGATCAACTCGAAAAGGCATTTCACGTAAACGCTCAGCCAAAGCAATAGAAGGTGGATCGCCAGCACGGCCGCCTTTAAAGTTTTCTAAACCAATATGGATCTGACCACCTAAGAAAGTACCAACGGTTAGTACTACTGACGAAGCGCTAAAACGCAAACCCATTTGGGTCACGACACCTTTTACCTGATCGCCTTCAACAATAAGATCATCACAAGACTGTTGGAAGATCTTTAAGTTTTCTTGCTGTTGCAGGATGTCTTGGATCGCAGCTTTATACAATGCGCGATCTGCCTGAGCACGAGTCGCTCGTACTGCTGGGCCTTTCGATGAATTAAGTGTTCTGAATTGGATCCCACCTTTGTCGATTGCTTTGGCCATTGCACCACCAAGTGCATCAATCTCTTTAACCAAATGACCTTTACCAATCCCACCAATAGCTGGGTTACACGACATTTGGCCTAAGGTATCCATATTGTGTGTTAACAATAAGGTATTCATACCCATACGAGCAGCTGCAAGTGCAGCTTCAGTGCCTGCGTGTCCACCACCAACAACGATGACATCAAAATGTTCATGATAAATCATTTACGGGATCCTACTTAAAACAACCGAGCAAATTTAGAAAGGATGCGTATTCTACCTAGAATTAACCAGAAGTGAAATGGTTAAACTTTGCACAACGCAAAAAAGAGATCACTTAAAATATATAAGGATCTTTTTAAAGATCTTTATTGATCTTACTATTACTGATCCTTTGATCTGTGAATAGTTTTGTATTCCTGTTGAGATCCAATTGCTTAACTAAGATCAATTGATGTGAATTAGATCGGATCAACAGGCCTAAAACCTTTGATCAATTTGCCACTTTATTCACAGGGCTAGATCTGAATTTTTTTATCCAATGGATAAGTAAGCATAGATCAGCAGTTAGATCATAGGTTATCCACAATGCGATCTAAAATAGACTGAATTTGTGAATAACTTCTGTGTATTTCAATGTCGCAGCGTTAAGCGACACATTCAACAAACTTAGGTAACCAAGCAATAGCGGTATCTTCTGGTAGATCTGGGTGTAAAACATCGATCTTTTCTATGTCTAACAGCTGTGTTGCACCTTTTTCTTTAAGTAAATCAGCAAGATTAATAGCTGCGTGGTTAAAGGTGTCGTAACTTGAATCACCAATTCCCACTACTGCAAAGCGTAGCTGACTCAGATCCGAACTCGCTTTTAACGCTGATATAAAAGGTAGTAAGTTTTCTGGGTAGTCACCGGCTCCATAGGTTGATGTCACCACCAGCCACAGTGCTTGCTGACAAGCTTCAAGCTCAGGTTGTTCATGCAAATTTACGGTATAGCCTTGAGATTCAAGCGATTCCATTAGCTGTTCAGCAACGTATTCTGCTGATCCCATTTGGCTGCCTACAATAAGATCTAAAGTTTGCATTATTACCCTTACCTAAGTCGTGTTGCGCGTCATCTTAGCGTTTAACATGAATATGTAAAGAGGGCTTTGAAGTTATTGGATAAAAATATTTGCACAAATAATGTGTGATTTTTATTTTCTTTATTTATCTATATGAAAGGAAAGAGAAAAATAAAATATTCCTGAGCTTAACTTGGTGATCTATTTGTGGATAATCTATGGGATAGCTGCGCTTAAAAGTGCTTTTATAACGCTGGAACTACGATTGAAGAAGTAAGAACTTCGCTGTTTTTGAATGGATTTTGAGGTTGTGGATGAAGAGTTGTGGATAACGATCTAAAAGCCAGAAGTCGATCCAGACTTTTAGATCTATTTAGTTAGATCCATATAATAAAAGAGTCTAAAAAACCGGTCAGATTTCGGGATTAATTTAGCTTGACAGCCTAGTTGTGAGAACTGGTTGCTCAAATAAGAACTCAACCGTATGCTCTTCGAGCAGTTTTTTAGTGGCTGACTCTTGCTGTGCTATCACATGATCGCTGAGTGCATTACCTGATGAGATACGTTTGACTCCTAACTCAGCTAACGCCTGTTTATCACTAAATCCGGGCAACAACATCACATTGACTGGAATTGAAAGCAGGGCTGTTAGGCGTTTTATCATCGCGGTGTCGGTTAAACCAGGAATAAAAAAGCCATCGCAACCTGCTGTTTGGTAAGCGAGCGCACGCTCATGAAGCGTCGCTTCCGTCCAATGTGGTTGTAAGCAAAGATCGCAACGTGCATTGATAAAGAAGTGTTTGAAACCGCGATGATGTAATGCTTGTTTGATTGCCTGCAATAGCGCTTGGTGTGATGCTATATCGCGTAAGCTGCTCTGGTGACTGGGCTTGTCTTCAATATTGATACCTGCAACGCCAAGGTCGGCCAATTGGATAATATGTTTGATGATCTGATTTTGATCCGCGCTGTAGCCTGCCTCAATATCAACACTTAATGGAATAGTGATCACCTTAAGAATGGCACTTACTGTTTGTAGTACATGATCAAATGTGAGTTGTTCTCCATCTTTATAGCCCTGATGATTTGACATGCCCCAACTTGTTGTCGCAACAGCTTTGCCACCAGCCTGCTCAATAATAAGTGCCGATAAAGGATCCCAGCAATTAGCGATAAAGAGCGGGCTAGTGTTTTGATGAAGGGCTTTAAAAGTTGTACGTTGATCCATTTTATTTCTCCTAAGTTGACACACTTAGGGTACGCAGTTTATGGATGTTGGACTGGCCAAATTTGGCACTCAACATTTTGATACACATTTTCACGAAAAAGTAAGGTGAAAATGTTATTTAAAAAAATATGTATTATTTTTATGCAGTTAGAGTTAGTTTTTGCAATATGAGTATTTTTATTATTTATTCATGTTATTGATATTTATAGTTTTTATTTTTTTCCTCATTACTTGTTATGTCATTCGCTTTGATGTTAATACTGATGGTGAATTGAACAACACGGCAAGGATTGCTCTGGTAATAGTATCTATTTCCACCTCAAAACTGGATTTGGGTTGAACAATGAAGTGTTTATGGCTTACTTCTCGTACTTGAGAGAGCCATATAAACAAAGTGCTTACTAATAGCTGTTACATAACCGCAAAATTAAGGAAAAAAGATGAAAAAATTAATTGAAAAAAGTGCGCTATCTAGTATTTCTGGTGGTAGTGGTGTTTTGGATCCATTAGATCCAGCGTCGTCTGTTTTACATCCTGTTAGACCTGAATCTTCAGTACTGCACCCAGTTAGACCTGAGTCTTCAGTATTGCATCCTGTTAGACCTGAATCTTCGGTACTACACCCTGTTAAACCCATCTAATACATTGAATTGATATGCGTTGGTATATGTGTTGTTGCCAACGATATTACCTTACATTTTACTTTTTATTAATATAATTCAAAGACTTAATTTATCTGTTGTATTGACCTCATCATTAAGATTGGAAATAATAGCTTCGACTTTAAGGAACTATAAAAGGTAAAGCATGGATAAGGAACTGCACATTAGTGCTGCTGAAGATTGGTATTCATTTCGTATTAGCGCTTCTGGAGAGCTGGAATTTAAACGTGTTGCACTATGGGCCGCTGATGAACAGGGTTCTGTGAGGGGGTTAGTCTCAGGTAGTGGCAACAAGAAATTCGCTAACTATTTATACAATGCACCACACGCGCACGGTGGTTATATTCATTGGAATGATATGACACCCGATCAACAGAAAAAGGCAAAGCAGGACTGCCAAATAGATATCGATAGGTTAAAAGAGCTGCAAGCTGACGATACTAGCTCGTAATCGACACCCGCTGATTTTAAATATTTACTTGAAATTACCGCAGTTTACAGAGCTGTGCTTCATTATTTTTCTACTCTATAGTCCGATTAGTGCGGCTATACGTTAAATTCAATTAGAAATAACGACATGAATCAATTCGATAAAAACCAGATTATCACGCTGGATATTCAAGACCCGCAACAAATCAAACTAGCATTAACACAATATAAAGCTTTATTAGATGAGGATAGGGCTTTTAGCGATAGTCAATTTGATGTTGAGTTTAAGCAACTGGGAAAAGACGGTAAACGCCGCCTACAACCACAAGATAGCGGCAACAACCTTAAGTTGCTGCAGTCTGCGTTAAACTTAGGCCAAGAAGGCGGATCGCACCACTATAACCATCCTATAGATGATGATACTGAAACTTATATTTCTGAAGTCATTCTGTTTGCAGCAGCTCTGCAATATCCTGAAATTAAAGAGGTTGTTGTAGAAACCGCCGAAGCCATCGTTGCTTATAGTCGACGCCAAAACGACACAGACGAAATGTGGCTTGATGATATGCGGGTATTTGGCGTAGAAGCATTATATATGCTTGCAAAGACGGATATACGGTACACCTTCTTGCTTGCACAGTTTTTTGTGCCTTACTGGGATGATGAGCATGCCTGCGGTTACGAAAGCTATTTAAGTTCATTGCTTCATGAGCATGGCTGGCACAAAGAAATAATCAAAGCATTTATATGGTGTGACAACGAGAGCTTTAGATCTGGCATGTTCCAAAATGATCGATATAGTGACGATTGTAGCTACCAGCCATTGGGGGAATATTTATGCCAGCACCCCGAGCACTACGAACAATTTAAAGCATTAGTCGTTGCACGTTTCCAAGCAGAGCCTGTATTACTTGAGCATGTCGATACTATGTGCGATGAGGATGAAGAAGAAGACTTAAGTACTTATCAACCCGTCGTGTCTCTATACCAATCGCTATTCCCTCATACTTGTTTTTATGACGATGAAGAAGCCAAAGATAGCTTTATGGCAATGCCGTTTTTTGGCAGCACGCTCGAAAATGAAGCGTATGATTTACAGCAAAAAGTCCAATCACAGGTTGTAGGGCCGCTCGTTAAAATAGCACAGAGTGCCATTACTGCGCGTGCAAACTATCGCGCCTATCTCGCCAGAGACGAGAGAAAATATGAGCTTAACTATGGTAGCAATTTATTGAAGCCCTTAGTGCTAGCTATGCCCCAAGGTGAATCATTGTGGCGCTATATTGAAAGTGGTGAGCCACACACCGTGTTAGAAACACTCTGTGAAGTTGATGTACTTGAATTAGCGAAACTGCATGCCAGTGACATGGCTGAGCATCTTATTGATCAATTGAGTAGTTTCGAGCGCAATAACCAAGGTATAGCCGACGAATTGGAGTCGGTGCTCAGTCTTGTACGGGGCGATTTACTGACTGAGCACTTCAGTGAAGAAGTTGAATATACACAACCAAATGGCATGGTGCTGACGCTTACGGTACGCAAAGACACAGAAACGAGCTTACTACAAGCTCGCGCTCAGCAATACTTGCGCGTGATTGACGTATTTTATTATGCTCTAGGTAAACGTGAGTTTAGTAAATATATGATGACATCACTTACCGAAGGTGATGAGGCGCTACTTTCTAGAGAAGCCTATTATCAGCGCTACACTCAACTCTCCTTATCTGATATTGAGAGCGCAGCAGAAAGTGCCAAAGCCAAAAACATCCAATCGATATTTCATCACTTCACCAACCAAGATGAATTACTGTGCCGCAAGCATCTTAAGTTGGTTGATGAGCATTTTCGCTCATCCCGTGCGCTGTGCCATCCAGAGCAGTGGCCACAATCGGATATGGGCTTAATGACACTGGCCAGCTATCACCTTCATTGTGATTACAATCAGCGTATTGGCGACGATATTACAGAGGCACTGGTAACTTATCTTAACGACAATCATATTTGGCAACTCGCTGCCCAGCACATAATTCAAAAATGTCATAAAAAGTCAGACCATTATAACCCTGAAAACCTAGGGTTATCTGAGGAACAAATAGCGCGGATCTGTGATCACTTTACTGCAGACACGCCGCGAGATGATTTGGTCAGTATATTGGCACTAGTACAGCCACACTTGTATCGAGATGAGTGCTGTCGCGGCGATCTTTACTTAAACAAATTTAGTGAGCAGCAACCCAGTTATCAGCTTTTTAAAGATCATGATGATGACTTTCAGCGCTTTACCTTAGCCGCATTTTGGTTGCGGCAATTACCTTTACCCTTACAAAATAAAGCAGATCGTTTGTGGCAATTTATTATTGCATTGGCGCCAGTTAGGGTTGCACGCAATGTGCTTCGTGCTTATTCAGATGATCATTGGGATATAGAGTTTAACAATATACTCGATGGGATTGATGTCTATGAGCACTTAAGTAAAGCTGGAATAGATAGCGGTATTCTGAATGCCTATGAAATGAGTTATCAACGTTATGACTTCGGGCGTTACGTAAATTGGATAGAGATTTACAGCGAAATAGTCAGTGATGATACCAGTATGTTTGGCAGCATGGGGCGTAAAAAAGCCAAAGCCATGGAGCGGGGGCTTGCGTATATTAATGAGCGCACGAAAGTTGAGTTTTTACATCATGTTTCGCTCAAACATCCTGAAGTTGCAGTCGACTTTGATCATAACTTGCGCCGTGCGATAGATATTTTTGCGCAATTAAATCTGCACTCTTGGGAGCATGCGTTGGCACACGAGTCAGGTAAGGATTGTCTGTATTTCGGTGAAGGTGAAAAGTTACCAAAGAAGCTGCATAAAGCCATTGTGGCAGATAGTCTTTCAATACATGATAAACCTTGTCATGTTGATGGTCGAAGTTGGGAAGCCTGCACTGTGTTGCAGCAGCAAGGAGACAATTATGTGATTGTGATGGCCGATCATGAGGTGCCGCTTGCTTGGTATGAAGACAGACTGTCATCGGGACCCTTATTGGTATTCTCAGAGCAGGTTGAACGTGCTGCTATTGTAAAGCGCGTTGCTGAACTTCAAGTGCAGTCCAATCGTATTAACGGGATTGTTGAACAAACGATGGCTTATCTAGATAACGAAATAGAGTTTGACGCCATGGCTGCGCTGTTCAAAGAGCAAATATCCACCGAGTTTATGCGTATCGATGCCGATGAATACCACATGTATAGTCTGCGTCAATTTGTGTGGATGCTAGATGTTAAGCGTCGCAACAAACTGGTACGTCTGCTTCTTAATCATGACTATCGCGGCTTTAAATTAATTGAAGCGCAAATGGAGCAACCTTGGTTGTTACACCAACTGGCACACAATGAAATTGATTTTGAGACTTATCTATCAAACAGCGATGAGTATGAAGGTGAAGCATCCGAGACCGGTATGGCATTTTTACTCGCCTGGTTATTTGATATCGGCGTTAAATCCGAACACCTGATGCTGTTTTGTATTAAGCGCAGCCATTTTGACGTGTGTCGTGAGTTTATTGTGGCACATGCTCGTGGCCAATATGGCAGTTTTAAACAGAGTTTGAGCTACCTACACGCGGGTCGCCGCGCTGAACTTCCTGAAATATTAAGCCAAGAAGCAGATGCTGAAGTATTGCTAGCTCCATTGAAAAAAGACAAATCTCGTAAGGTAAAAGAAGCAGTAAGCCATTACTGTAGTTAGTGTATAGTCATACGCCCGAACATCGGGCGTATGACAACTCAAATATTTGGATTATTTATCCGAAGCTCAGGTTATTTACCGATACAGAATGAGCTAAAGATTTTGCCTAGCAAATCATCTGAGGTGAATTCGCCGGTGATCTCATTGAGGTATTGCTGGGTTAGGCGCAGCTCTTCTGCCAGAATTTCACCGGCAATGTGCATCTCTAGCTGAGTTTGGCCTATTTCTAGGTGCTCAGCAGCGCGTTCTAGGGCGTCTAAATGACGACGACGAGCCATAAAGCCGCCCTCAGTTGCACCTGTGAATCCAATACAGGCTTTTAGGTGTTCTCTCAATAAATTAATGCCTTGAATAT
Source organism: Pseudoalteromonas sp. A757 (assembly GCF_004103285.1). Lineage (NCBI taxonomy): Bacteria > Pseudomonadati > Pseudomonadota > Gammaproteobacteria > Alteromonadales > Pseudoalteromonadaceae > Pseudoalteromonas > Pseudoalteromonas sp. A757. The sequence continues at coordinate 57,265 of NZ_QNQN01000069.1, read as the reverse complement.
CTTTGGCACTCAGGCGAATAAGAGTATGGCCATCACTCGTTGTTGTGCCAATGGCTTCACCGCTCAAATCGACTTTATTGCGGATCACCGTAATCTCCATACCTTGCGGTAGTTGTTCGATAAAATCAGGCCAGATCTTCGCAGGATCGGTTTCGTGGGTTTCTGTGCCATCTACCATAAACAGTACATGATCGGCACCACGGATCTCTTCCCAAGCACGCTCTATGCCTATCTGTTCTACTTTATCTGGACTATCACGAAGTCCTGCAGTGTCGATAATATGAAGCGGCATACCATCGATATGAATGTGCTCACGCAGTACATCCCGTGTGGTACCTGCAATGTCTGTAACAATCGCGGCTTCACGGCCAGCTAAGGCATTGAGTAGCGATGATTTACCTGCGTTAGGACGACCTGCAATCACCACGCGCATACCTTCACGCATAATACTGCCTTGCTTGGCTTGTTTACGCACTTCAGCGAGTTGCTGAATAATGCTCTCAAGATCCCCTGCGACTTTACCATCTGATAGAAAATCAATTTCTTCATCGGGGAAATCAATTGCAGCTTCAACATACATACGAAGGTGAATTACTTTTTCGACCAATGCGTTGATATGTTTAGAGAAGTCACCTTGCAGTGAATGTAGTGCACTTTTTGCAGCTTGCTCGCTGGTGGCGTTGATCAAGTCTGCGATAGCTTCTGCTTGCGTTAAGTCTAGCTTGTCGTTCATAAAAGCACGTTCTGAGAACTCACCAGGCTTTGCCAAGCGCACTTGCTCGATTTGGCTTATCTCCTTTAGCAGCATATCAAGGACAACCGGACCACCGTGGCCTTGTAGCTCAAGCACATCTTCTCCTGTGAATGAGTTTGGTCCTTGAAAGAACAGCGCAATGCCTTGGTCAAGCTGTTCACCTGCTAGGGTGTTGAATGGCAGGTATTCGGCATAGCGAGTTTTAGGGCATTTACCTAAGATTTGCTCGGCGACCTCTTTGGCTTTACTACCAGATACTCGAATAATGCCAACGCCACCGCGACCCGGAGCGGTAGCCTGTGCTGCTATGGTGTCTTGTGCAATCATGATTTACTAATTCTAATGGAAATACGAGGTGATAAATGAATTGTACAGCAAAGCAACAGACTCAGCCATGCTGGGGCGTGTTTGCTGTTATAAACTGTAGCAAAAATGGATATGTAGTGAAGCATGAAGACTTGTACTGGATCAAGACAACGGCAAAAAAATGGTCGTTTATCTCATTTTTAATAAAAAAGACTTTATTTGTTCGTTTAATAGATAGTTAAATAGTATTAACTTCATTGAAGCAGGCATATAATGCTAGCTGAATGTCTTACTTTAAATACAGTGTATTTTTGTTAAAATTGTGTGTCATGTTGGACGTCGTTTTGTAACCCAAAGCCAAGTTGGCTAGATGAATAATGTTAAGGAATTACGTTGTATAAATTCAAGGGCTATACTTTTGATTCGGTGCTTGGCGCGTTGTACCACCAAGAAGGCTCTATTCAATTACGCCCTAAACTTGCTCAGTTACTCGAATATTTTCTTATTAATGCGGGCCGTGTAATCACCAGAGAAGAATTGTTATCCGAAATCTGGATCAATGGTGAATATAGAGAAAGTTCACTTACTCAGAGTATTCGGGAGCTACGCAAACAGCTAAACGACAACGTTCATGACCCCGTATTCATTAAAACGTACCCTCAGCGTGGTTATATCTGGCTAACGGAAGTTGAATTAGAGCAAGAAGAAACACAGCCCGAACCGGTCAATCAAAAAACATCTAATTTAGGACATAAAAATCCCTATATTCTTTTTATGGTCGTGGGTATTTTTGCTTTGGTTGTATCGGCTGGATTACTTTATCAATCAAACACAAACTCGATTATAAATTCTACAGCACAAACCCAGCAAAACCATATTCGTCGAATATTAATCGCGCCATTTATTAATGAAACTGGCGAAACAAAACTTGATTGGTTGAATTATAGCCTCAGGCATATGCTGATCGAAGGGTTAAAGGAATTACCAAATTATAATGTTGTCCCTGATAATACCGCTTTACAGTTGCTTGCGGCAGAAAGCCCCAAATTTAGTAATCAGGAACAAGCCTTAGATAGTATTGTGGTAAGTGGTCGAGCTGATCAGTGGATGTTAGCATCAGTTTCTCAAGAGTTTGGCCGATTTGTGTTTAGGTACCAGCTATCGCAGCCAAATGGGGAGCGGAAAGAAGGAGTGATTTATAGTGAGGGGCTAGACTTATCACTTCCTGATTTGGCAAATAGCTTTATCAAACAATTTAACAAAGGAACCAATAAATTAAGTACTTTTAAGGTGTCTGATAATCAATTCTCAACCAAAGATTACTTAGAAGGGCTGCACGCACTAGAGACTCATGGTGTTGGTTTAGCTATTCGATATTTTGAAGCATCTAGCTTGCATGATCCAAGTAATACCCATGCATTGATAGAGTTGGCTCGTTCATACTGGCGAACAGGACAGGTTGAGAAAGCACAAGCACTTTTTGCAAAGCTAGAAGAAGATACAGAACTGCAGGCTCAGTCTAATTTACGTGTACGGTTGTTGTTTTATTGGGGGGAATTGGAACAAGTATTAGGGAATTACGAAGAGTCCGAAAGACTGCTCAAGTTGGCGTTGGCAAATAGTGAAGAGCTCTCAAATGAAGTGATCCGCTCACGTATTTATTTGGTACTTTCAGATGTTGCGTCAAAACAGCAAAAATGGGAACTGTACAAAGATTACGTCAATCTATCGAAAGTCGGTATTAACTTACAAAATGATGTCAGCACAGAAGCGACGCGGCTTTACTACATTGGTAGTCCACCAGCTGCGAGGCCTGAGCAGGTCACCGATGTTAATTTAAACGAAAGCTTAGAAAGCTTGCACCGCTCTCTTAGTTATTATCAAAAAAATAATAACTTGAGTTTATTAATGCAAACGTATTTTGCGATTGGTCAGAACTTTGTTGCTGATATTAACAGCCGAGCGAAGGCCTTAAAAAAGGCGCTGGAGCTAGCAATAGAGCAAGAAGAAATCATTTATAAGATTAAGATCGCAAATTATCTTGGCTTCTTTTACATTCAGCTTCACGACGGGCAGCGAGCATTAAAGTATCTGCAAATTGCGCAAAGTGAGTTTAATACTGGACTAGAAAACTCGCCGCTTTACTATCGCAATCGCCTGCTTGAAGCTATGGGGAAAATGGATCTGGGGATTAGTTTAGTCGATCCTGATTTACTTGATGCTGCCGACGGTATCTTTACTGAAATGGAATCATCCAATGTCAGAGATTATCCTCACATACAGGCTGACGCACACTTATTACATGGGTGGACATTATTGATCAAGCAGGAGTATCAAAAAGCATTACCTAAATTAACGAGAGCACAGATTAAATACCAATCTTTAGGATTAAATGACTCTAAGGCGTATGCGGATTATTCTTTAATGTACGCTTATTTGCAGCTAGGTAATTACAGCAAGGCTATTGAACTGTTTGATGATAGCAAGAATAAAAAGTTATTATTTGATTATGCGGCGATCGCACACTTACAGCTGGAGCAGTTTGATGAGGCAGAAAAGCTGTTGCTGCAAAGTAAATCAAGCTTTTCTGGGTTGTGGAGAGAGCAAGATGAGCGCTTATTAGGCTTTGCAACGCGTGTCATGCCGATCCAAAATGACAACTCAATAAGTACCTTGATAGATCAGTGGCAAAAACCTTACTCCGTTTACTGTGAATCAGAGTGGGGAATGTAATCCCCACTTGGTTTTTAGTGATGCCTCTAGAAGCATAAGCTTTGGATAAGGGGGCGTTTGACGATAAATTTATAGGCCCGCTTTACCTACAGAATAGGTATGAGCTGGTAACAAGAAGCGAGTGCTATCGAGCGCTTTCTTCTTGAGGTCTAGATATCGTGAAAACACGCATTTATTGCTCCGCACTTTCACCTATAAAACTAAAAACACACATAAAGTCAAAGTGTTATTGTCTTTGTGTTTTATCCTCTCAGCTCTATTTTTAGGCTTGGAATTTAGTTCTACATAAGACATTTTTTAATGTGCCTAGTACCGGGTTTACTCTCTCAATTGACCAGAAACTTAATCGACTTGGTACGCTAAACCTTGTTCTTTCTTCGTAAACTAGCCTTCCTTGCTCTGTGTCATTTTTTAACTCGAGTAGCCTATTTGGCATTTCAATTTCTCATTCCTAAATTTTTAGACATTTACTATCCAGTCAATCGTTACCTTATCAATGTTTTGTTTTTGTTAATTCGTTTTGTGTTTTGTTAATTGTCATCTCTTGCGTAAATTTATATAAAAAAGCGTATTGGTGAGTTCCCCTTAGAATTAATCAGCGCTTCATTAGGCTGTCTTTTTAGATTTTTAATAAAACTTAGCTACAAAAAAGAAAAACAAATAAAAGCTTTTTAATCATGCGTTTATTAGTTTTTAACTAATCATGGTTATGGGCTTTTTATCTATTTTAGATATCTTTGATGTCTTTTTTGTCGCTATGGGTGTTCATTCTCCGCTACTTTATGTGCGCACTTTACATGGCCTGGGAATGAGGGTGTTTAGTAATAAACAACAGGTTGTGTTGTAAATTTTGTGTGTTGAAGGTTTCTATTGTTTATTTTTTGTGTCTTTTGGCGCGGTGGTCAATAGAAGCGGAAACTTTAAAGGACGGGGAAATGATTACATTAAATGGCAACAACAGGGTGGTTAAGACAGTAATAAGAACCTTCTTTGACAACTCGAAGGAATGGTTAAGATGAGTAATACAATTAACTTAGCCGAGCGTTGGCTGCACCATTGTGAAGTACCAGAGAAAATAGCAATTGCTCATCAGGACTGCGAAATTACGTATGAGCAATTAAAAAGTTCGATGGCTAAGTTGGCGAGTGCCTTTGAACAAATCGGTCTACAAAAAGACAGCCGTGTCGTTATCGGATTAAATGACAGTCCAATACTACACACTTGTTTTCTAGCTAGTTTGGCGTTTGGCGCGATCCCTATCGTGATCAACCCGAAGCTGAGTGAGTCTGCGCTTACTTACATTATTGGCGACAGCGATGCGAGTATTTATGTATCTGAGGAAAATGGCAGAACCACTTTCCAGTTTTTTCATCAAGGCAATAAAACCAACAAAGTTACTTACCAAACCATGCTTAGTTATGGGGATGTAGCTTGGAATAACTATTTTTTCCGTGATCCCAGTGATGTTGCGTTTATGCAATATACTTCAGGCACGACAGGCAATCCAAAAGGTGTGATGCACTCTAGCGAAAATGCACTGTACATTGCACAGTATTTTGCCAAAAACACTCTGGGTGCAACCCAACAAGATGTTTTCTATTCGCTTGCTAAGTCATTCTTTGGTTATGGCTTGGGCAATAGTTTGATTTTTCCATTAGAGCTTCAAGCGACAGTCGTGCTCGATAGTGAGTGGCCAACAATAGAACGTGTAGCGGCAAACTTGAGTCGCTATCAGCCTACTTTATTCTTTGGTGTTCCCGCTATATATCACGGCTTAGCCTCACTTCATAATAGCCATGCTATCGTTAGCTCCGTGCGATTAGCTATTTCAGCGGGCTCAGCATTGCCTTCTGGTATTTTCAATAGTTGGGATCAGCAGTTTGGGCTTCGGATCGTTGACGGTCTGGGTTCAACGGAGTTGTGCCACATATTTTGCTCACATACGCCACAAACAGCGAGTTGTAATAGCCTAGGTAAGCCGCTATCAGGATATGAAGTGTCTATCCGAGATGCAAATCAGCAGCCCGTTGCGCAGGGGAAAACAGGGAACTTATGGGTGAAAGGGCCCAGTATGGCATTGGGTTATTGGAAAAATTCGGCCGCCACTCAGAACAAGTTCGTTGATGGTTGGTATAACTCTGGTGATTTAGCTGCCATTGACGAAAATGGAGAACTGCATTTCAAAGGCCGTTCGGACGATCTCTTTAAAGTAAATGGCCGTTGGGTTGTGCCTTCTGAAATAGAAGTTAAGTTAGCGCATAACTTTCCTACCATTCTTGAACTCGCCATGGTTCCTTATGAAGCAGACGATGGTTTCATTAAACCAAGCCTTTGGGTGGTGCCTCGCCAGGGGGTCGATAGCCACTCTTTGAAGCGCGAAGTTAATCACTGGTGTTCACAAAACCTATCAAGCTATCAACGTCCAAACCTGATCACGATGATTGATGCGTTACCAAGAAATGATAATGGCAAAGTGGTTCGCAAACGCCTCATGCATTTAGAGGAAGTGGCATAACATGACTGAGTTGCAGAAAATTTATAGCCAAGTCGATACACTTGATTATGGTGACGGTGATGTAATGCGCTTTTATCGTCGCTTTGCAGCGGATAGCTACTCGTTTGTATATGAGTTTAATAACGCCGCAACCAAAGCTATTCCGCCTCGGTACAGCTTGGTAGGTCTATCCTCTTTGGCAAAAATTGTACTTAAAAATAACAAGTTAATGTATTGCTGTGGCAATGATGTCATTTTCGAACAGCAGTTTGATTGTGTAACACAGGCTTGGACCAAATTAGAGGAATTAACTGCAAATACAGAGTTTGTACTTAACCCAGAGATTGAGCTGTTTGAGTTTGGCTGGTTAGGTATTTGGGGTTATGAAAGCATCCGTTACTTTGAGCCACATAAGTTACCTGATCCAGAGTTGCCAGACTTAACACAATCTTCGGATGTTGAGTTAATGCTTCCACAGCAGATGGCGATTTTTGACCATAAGGAAAAGCAGGCCAAGCTTGTCACTTTTTCATCTGTCCCACAACACAGTAATACTGGCTTAATTGAGCGGTTACACTCTTGGCCTCAAGATTCGGTTGATGGCCCAGTACAGTTTAATTTCAAGCAAGACGAATTTAAGCAAACAGTAGATAAGCTCAAACAAAACATAAAAGACGGCGAAATCATGCAGGCCGTCTTATCACAGCGAATGCAGATCCCTGTGTCTGGATGTGGGCTGGATTTTTTTACACAGCTTAGAAGAGTAAGCCCTTCTCCTTATCAATTCTATATTCGTTTAAATGCTGGGTGTTTGTTTGGCGCATCGCCAGAGACGCTTGTGCGTAATGATAATGGCGAGCTTGTTTCTTTTCCAATGGCGGGCACTCGCCACAGACAAGCCTGTGAGGTCGAGAATGCGCGGCTAGAGCAGGAACTATTGCAAGACGAAAAAGAGCTTGCTGAGCACTTGATGCTGATTGATTTAGCCAGAAATGACCTCGGTCGAGTGTCTGATCCTGCTACTGTCAGTGTTCCTCGCAAAATGACTGTGGAGCACTTTTCTCATGTGATGCATATCACATCACAGGTGAGTGCATCACTAAACAAACAGCATAGTAATTTTGATTTGATTAAAGCCACATTGCCAGCAGGTACATTAAGTGGTGCACCAAAGATACGTGCGATGCAGCTGTTGGATAAATACGAGCAAGTCAGGCGTGGGTTTTATGGTGGCGGGGTTGGCATATTGAATAACCAGCTACTTGATCTGGCAATTATTATTCGCTCCGCGTACATCAAAAATGGCTATCTCAACATTCAGGCGGGGGCTGGCATTGTGACCGACTCAAACCCTGAAAGTGAATGGCAAGAAACTATGAATAAAAGTCGGGCAATGCTGGTTGCACTGGGCATTGCCGAATCTCAGGATAAGGAAGCTGCCACATGTTAGTCATGATAGATAACTATGATTCATTTACTTATAACCTTGTGCACTATTTCTTCGCGTTAGGCCAAACGGTTAAAGTGGTGAGAAATGATGAAATCACGATAGATGAATTGGCAGCGTTAAAGCCAAGTGGTTTGATTATTTCACCAGGGCCCTTCGGCCCTGAGCAAGCTGGCATTTCATGCGAAGCCATCGAATACTTTTCAAGAAAAATCCCAATACTAGGGATTTGTTTGGGGCATCAAGCCATCGCCCATGTTTTCGGCGCGGTAGTGTGTCATGCACAGGCTCCAATGCATGGCAAAGTGAAGCAAATTACACACGACAATTCAGGGCTATTTTCTGGGTTACCTTCTCCGTTAGACATCGTGCGTTACCACAGCTTATGTGTATCTAGCATATTACCTGAATGCTTAAAAGTCACGGCTTTGTCGGTGGCAACGCCTTCGGGTCAAGCTGAAGTTATGGCATTACAACACAAGTATTTACCAATATTCGGGTTACAGTTTCATCCAGAGTCCATCGCAACTGAAAGAGGGCTGGATATGCTGCGCAATTGGTTGGTAGAAAGTGGGCTAGTATCACCAGAGCTTGATACTGCTAATGAAGTCGCTGCATAAGGAGAAAAAGCAATGTTTTCCACTCAAGTTGTCAAGGCTATTCAACAACATCCCAAAATTGGTGCAGGTAACTTTCTTACTGTTTTAAACGAGATAGTGCCAGATACACATCAGGACTTGATAAAGGTTGAACAGCCGATCAGTGAATATTGTACTCAACGTCATTTTACCATTGCAGATCTTCTGTATTTGAGCGAACTCATCGCGGGAAAATATTGTGCGATGGGGGTGTGTGCCAAAGAAACGGTAGGTTTGTATCTTAACGATGATCTAAGCTACTTCATTCACTACCTTGCGTTAAACAGAATTGGCGCTATTCCAGTATGTATTAATGACAAGCTAGACCCTGAAATTGTCATTGCTTTTTGCCGTAATGCTGCCGTGGAGCGACTTGTTTACTCGGATAATAAAGCACAGTGCTTTATCAATTTATCGTTAAAAACAATAAAGCTATTTACGGTAACGCAGTTACTCTCTTTGGCTAATACTGAATTGCCAGCAATGCCCGAGTTTGCTGCAGATGATGTGATTTTACTAGCACATACTTCGGGCACTACGGGTGTGCCCAAAGCAGTAACTTTTACCCACCATAGTTTCTTTTTTGGTGTGCAAAATCAATTATTAAAACAAAGAGGTGAGCGAGTGTTATGCGCTTTGCCACACTCTCACAGTTCTGCTATCTCCGTCATGATGTCGAGCTTATTGCGAGGCGCGAGCACCTATATTTTATCTGATAAGTCTGCGCAAAACTTAGCAAAAAAAGTCGAGCAAGAACGCTCTGAACTCATCGTTGCTTTCCCTAAAACCTATGTCGACTTGTGTCGTGAAACCTTAGATGAACGTCAGTTTTCCTCAGTGGGTTATTGGATTGCTACAGGTGATGCAAATCATGAGTCGCATATCAGAAAGTTGATTGCGCTTGGCAAACATTATGCTGATGGTAAGCGTAAATCAGGCTCTATATTCATTGACAACTTGGGGTCATCAGAGTTTGGGTTCGCCATATTCAGAAATATTCATAGCTTGGAGCAGCACCAATTTGACCGCTGTATCGGTCGCGCGTTTGAGTGGGTAGATGCAGCAGTATTGAACGATAAAGGAGAGCAGCTTGGCCCCAATCGAGTGGGGTTACTGGGCGTTAAATCAGAATCTGTGACGGCAGGATATTGGAATGCTCCCCAACTAACTGAGGATGCAAAGCTCAGTGGTTATTGGTTAACAGGCGACTTAGTCTATTTTGATGAAACGGGTAAATTTTTCCACGTCGATCGTACGACTGATCCTGTTTATACCAAAGATGGTGTGCTTTACAGCTGCTTGGCTGAAGAAGTCATTCTGAAGTATTTACCTGAAATTTTTGAATGCAGTGTTTTTGCTAAGCCTGACCCTCAAAACCCAGAATTTTATCTACCACATGTTTGTGTGGAATTATCACGGTCTGCATCTGAAATAGCGGCCGATTGTTTGCTCGATAAAGTTAACACCGTTTTGCAACAGCATGATTTGATAAAAGTTGTCTCTCTCACCTTTCAGTCCGGTCATGAATATACCGGAGTAACAGGAAAAAAATTAAAGCGTCAATTACGTGAGCTAAAAGCTGCATAAGTAAGGATCACACTATGTCACCAAAACTACATTTGTATGGGTATGACATTTGCCCATTTTCTATTCGGATCAGAATGTTACTTGAGGTCTTGCATTTAGACTACAGTTATACCAACGTTGAGGTTTATACTCAAAAACCGGCTGCTTTATTAAAGCATTCACCTATGGGTAAAGTTCCTACTTTGTTAGTCGATATTGAGTCGCTATCAGAGTCTAGCGTTATTGCTCGCTGGTTAGCCGAGGTATACCAAGAGCAGCAATTGTTATCTCGTAATGCCTGGCAAAAAGCAAAGCAACAAGAGCTTATGGAATTAATAGAACAAGCTCATGGTGCTGTTTCTACAATCATTCGCAGTGAAAGCGAGCAAAGTTTCCAGACTGGGATCAATGAGCTCAGCACTATTTTACCCGTTTTACATCAAGAACTGCGTGAAGAAGTTACGCACGTATCGACACTCGTTGATGTGTGGAAGCTGGTGTTATGTAGTGTTATCCGTAACCTTGATTGCGCACTAAACAAAGCACTCAGCAGTGCGATACCACAGATCAGAAATTATCCAAATTATCAAAAAAGTAGTGTTGCAGTCGCAAAGCTCGTAGCTAAAGTTTTGCCGCATCATTACGAGTTGCAGTTACGTGAATTACTAATAAATCGCGCTGGCTACTGTGCAAACTTAATCGCTTCCGAGCATAAAGTGGAGCAGTTAAGCGCATGATTAAAAAGATAAACTCTAAATTACAACTACAAGCAATGTCGGTCTACTTGCGCAGTTTTGATGAGCCGCGCCTTAGTTGCATTGACTGGCTAAGAGATTCGACTGGCACGTTATTTTCCGATCAGCAAGTTGATGCACAAGCATTAGATTTGATTATTACGCTCTCAACCAGTATCGACCGTATTATTGAACGTAACGAGCAGCAGACACCAAGAGTTGGGTATGCACTACAAGAGCATCTACAAGCAGACAATGCATTTGTAATTGATTTACAAGACACAACTTGGGCGCAGGCACTAGAAGTTGCGAATGGCTATTTTGTCGCTGCCGGGATGAAAAATATTTTAATTGCCGAAGCAAATTCACATGATGTGAAGCAGTTTCCAACTTTGGAAGCTGGCGCACGAAGTGTTCTGTTAAGCGCTTCAGATGCAGTGTCTCAGTGTCAAATAGTACAACAAGAGATCGCTGGATATCAGCCAAATACTTTATCTCTATCTACTGAGGGCAAGCTTGAGTTGTCTGTTCAGCTCCCTGCGAAACATGCGCTAACCGACCATTTGGTAAGTCAAATAGTACAACTTTGTGAAGCATTACAAGGTGATGGGCAAGCCGTAATGATTGATGCACCGCACTATCTTGAGGCGCAACTTATCAGAGCATTGCAATTCAATGCCCCCCAATTACGTTGGTCAAGTTGGAATGACACCCAAGCTCAGCTCAAAGAGGCATTGCCTCAAATTTGGCTAAGTGTTTGTCCATTTAGGGCAAAAATAGTAGCGCGAACAATGTTTTAGGAGAATGGGATGAATATGTGTGGTGTAGAGATTAAGGCTGTGGCAGCCAAAGTGCCAACATTAGCAGTAAAAAATGAAGATCCACAGTGGTTCTCAAAGATTAGTAGTACAGATAGAGAAGAGTGGGAACAAAAGTGGGGAATCAAGCAGCGTTATTACACAGACTTAAGTGTTTCGATGCCAATGGATATTTCGGTATCTGTGGCACAAGAAGCGTTGCAGTTGGCTGAATTAGACAGCGATGATATCGATCTTTTTATCACTTCTTCGTCATTGGCTGTGCAAATTCCGGAGCGTCAATTTTATCCTCGGATCAGTCATACGTTGAAGCAAAGACTGCAATTAAAGAATGCGACAGCCGAGTTCGATATCCAAAATGAATGTTCAAGTATGATGGACGGGCTGCAATTAGCGGCCAACGCAATTATGACTGGTCAAGCTGAGCATGTGTTAATTCTTACGCAAGAAATTAGTAGTGCCATCATGGATAGAAGCTGTGTAAACGGAATGAATTTTGGTGATGGCTACGCTGCGATGATTGTGTCTAAATCATCAGATCCAACTCTCGGTATTGTTTCGCAGCATTATCAAAGTTTTCCTAAGCACCACAAGTTAGCAACTATCTGTTGGAACGACAAAGTAGATACCTATTTTGGTCTGTGTTTCGATATGCCCGAGCAAGGGGCTAGAGTGATGGGGCAGTTTGTACCAAAGTCCTTACCAAAACTGGTAAATGCAGCCATGAAAAAAGTAGAGCTCGACTCAAACGACATCGACTTCTTTGTTTTTCATCAACCTGCAAGAAAGTTAATTGATGCATGGTGCGCCTTATTGCGTATTCCTGAGCATAAGGTGTTAAAAATTATGGAAGAGTTTGGTTGCGCCGTCGCGGCAGCAATGCCTCTTGCTTTTAATATCGCGCTACAGCAACAAGCCATCGCCGATAATAGCAAAATTGTGATTGCTAGCCCTTCAATCGGCTGGGGATTTGGGGCACAGATTTGGCAACTTGGTAAAGTGCCAAAATTTTCATCCAATGTTCACTATCAAATTTAATCGTAAGGACCAACCCTAATGAAGGACACATATATTCTTGGCACTGGTTATCACTTGCCAAAACGGAAAGTTGATAATCACATGATCTCTGAAGTCATTAACACCTCGGATGAATTTATTCGTGCACGTATCGGTGTTGAAACGAGATTTCATGCACAAAGCACTGAAGCGACTAGCGATCTCATGCTTATGGCTGCACAGCAGGCTGTAGCAGACGCTGGGATCACTTTAGAGCAGGTCGATATGCTAATAGTGAATACGCTAAGTCCTGATATTCATGACCCATCACAGGCTTGTGTGTTGGCAAGCAAACTAGGTCTAGCCGAGCTACCTGTTTTTGATATTAGAGCTCAATGTAGTGGCCTTATTTATGGGGTTAATATCGCGAAAAACTTCGTGGCAATGGGAGAAGCTAAATACGTTTTAGTGGTAGCAGGAGAGCTATTATCTAAGCGTATGGACACCAGTGATGCAGGGCGAAACCTTGCGGTGATGCTTGGAGATGGGTGTGGGGCTGCCGTGGTTGGACAACAGCATTCAGACGCTCGGGCAAGTGCAAAGATCGAAGACATTCAGTTATGTGGTGATGGTCGTCAGTGGGAAAGCTTAGTTACACGTGCGCCAGGTACTGCACAACGTCAATTTCATGTACCAGACGATGGTGACTTAGGACATTTTTATATGCGCATGAATGGTCCTAACGTATTCCAGCATGGCGTCAGTAAATTTTGTGAAGTTGCGACTCAGATATTATCAAGAAACAATCTGAAGGTTGCTGATATAGATAAATTTATTGTGCATCAGCCAAATCTAAGAATGCTTGAGGAAATCCAGGCTAGGTTAGATATTGACCCTGCGAAAGTACCAATCAATGTGACGCGTTACGGCAATATGGCATCCGCATCAACAGCGGTTACGTTAGCCGAAAACTGCCACAACAAAACGATTAAGGCCGGCGACAGAGTATTGATGCTTTCTTATGGTGCCGGTGCGACATGGGCTGGTGCCCTATTACAGTTTTAGGAGTCGGGGCGATGACTTGGTCACAAAAAATGGGCATGCAGCAAGATGGTTTACACTTATTGGGTACCATTGATATACCTATGTTCTTGATAAAACATGATGCCGGATGGGCCTTGGTAGATGCGAGCGTGGAGCCTCTCGCGCCGCGAATTTTACAGCAGCTAGAGGCGATATGTGGTGATCTAACCACGATTACCCATTGGTTTATAACGCACTCTCACTATGACCATATTGGCACTTTAGCGCTGCTTTATCCGTGGTTACCGGCGGTCAAGGTATACGCCTCTGCGGCAACGAGTAACACGCTGAAAAACCCCAAAGCGCATGCAGTGACTGCTAAATTAACTAGCAGTCTATATAACATCTTACCTGAAGCCGAGCATGCTCCTGCTGCAATGGAAGCAAAGAAAGTAGATTTTGCTGATATCCCTATCATTAGCTTAGCTGATGGAGATAAGGTGACGCTGAGCGCAGGACATCAAGTGGTCGCTGTTGCCACACCTGGACATGCAAAATGTTTACTGAGCTTTTATGAGCCGAAATTCAAGCGCCTGTATGTCTCAGATACTTTGGGGGAAATGGTATCACCGACACAGTGGGAACCACTTGTCTTCCAAGATTATCAAGCCTATCAAGATTCTTTACGAAAGTTGCAAGCATTAGATGTGAATTGTCTCGTATTAGGACATCACGGTGTTTTGTATGGTGAACCAGCAAATGTTGCTGCGGCCAGTGCGTTACAGGGGTTAACTCAATTCAAATCTCGAGCTGCGCGATTGCTTAGTGAAAATGAGGGAGACTTGAACGCGACAGCACAAGTTGTTTCGGATATCACACGTCAATCAACAGAAAAATTTATTACTAAAAAACTCCACTATAACGGCACATTACTAATGATGCAGTTAATGGGGTTTGCTGGACAACCTGAACTTAGTTAGAAAGGAATGAGCAAACAATGAGCTTAAATAAAGTAGCAGTGATCACAGGTGGTGCTAAGGGGTTAGGGTTAGAAGCTGCGAAGCTTTTGGCGAGAGACCATCAAGTTGTACTAACAGCTAGGTCCGAGAAAGCTGGCCAACAAGCCCAGCTGGCTTTGGCTGAAAGCGGTACCGAAGTTGACTTTTTACCATTGGATATTTCCTCGGACGAGAGTGTTGATCTGTTTATGAAAGCGCTAATGGCGCGTTATGGTCGGTGTGATGTGCTGATCAATAACGCTGCAATTTTCTTTGATTGGGAAAACAGTGCATCGCAAATCGACTTGAGTGAATTGAGTGCGACGTTTGAGACAAATGTGATTGGATCTGCTCGAATTTCCAAAGCACTCATGCCGCTGTTACTCGCGTCTGAGAATGGCAAAGTGATTTTCCTTAGTAGTGATTTAGGTTCGCTGAATTATGCGGCAGATCCTGAGCATGAATATTTTCCTATCAACGGGTTAGCATACCGTATTTCTAAATCAGCGTTGAATATGTATGCCTTAGCATTAGCGAAAGAGTGTGATGATACTCAGATAGCGGTGACGGTTGTTTCTCCAGGCTGGTGTAAAACAGATATGGGTACAGACAAAGCACCTCGTTCTGCGATTGAGGGTGCACAGAGTATCTATATGGCAGTTAAGGGCGATGGAAAACAGTTTCATCGCAAATTTATTCTTGATGGTAATGAACTCGCTTGGTAACCACAACAAAGGTAAGGAACACAACTAATGAACACATCAACTAGCTCTGTTTTATCAATGGAAAATCGCATTGGTGCGCGCTTTGAAGACTTTGTCCAACAACACCGTATCTGGCAAAACCCTTTGCTTAAAGCATGTGAAAATAATCAATTAACCATCTCTGAGTTTGGTTTTGTAATTGCCCAACATTTTTATTATTCGCGTGGTTTTACCCGATTACTCTCTGCACTAATGATGCAGTGTGAAAACGATCTGCACCGTGTCGCTTTATCCCATAACTTGTGGGAAGAAGCGGGCGAAGAAGAGCAACAAGAATGCCATTCGAACTTGCTACGTAATATGCTTGGTAATGTGTTTGGAGTGACTGCCCCAGATGAAACTCGATTTAGAGACTACACGGTACAGTACTTTAACGATTGTCTTAATTACTTAAAGCATTCTGACATTGTCAGAGCGGCGGCATTCTTAGGTTGGGGCACCGAAGGGGTTGTGCCTAAGATTTACAGTTATCTTTTTAATGGATTGGTAAACCAAGGAGTGGCCGAATCGGACTTACTCTATTTAAGCCTGCATATGGAGTGTGATGATGAACACTCTGAGGTAATTGAAAAAATTGCCCTAGATGCATGTGACGGCGATACTGAACAGCATTGGCTGGCGATCGAAGAGGCAATTGACACCTCTCTATCACTTCGAGATGCATATTTCACGAAATTGTATGAAGAGCTCAAAATGGCCAAAGCAAAATCGTTAATTGATTTGGTGACTTCAGATAAACCTTATGCAGATTTAGAGGCTTCTGGCGCATTACATGCAAATGTACTAGAAAAACAAGGGATAACCTTATACCAGCGAGAAGACGAAGCTGGTGGAGTAAACTTTGAAGTAACTCGTTTTAAAGTTGCCAGTGAAGTGATTGATCCTAGACTTTTAGAGATCCCAGTAGGCAAGCGCAATGAAAAACATAATCACGCCCATGAGTCGGTATTTTATATTCTCAGCGGCCAGGGCCGTGTACACATTGATGAAAAGGCCATTGATGTTGTCGCCGGAGAGTTGGCATACGTGCCTCGTTGGTATGATCACTATACCGTTAATACTGGCTCTGAGCCTTTGAGAATTCTAGCGTTAACGGACTATGGCTTTACTCGCTGTTTCCCTAAAAATAGTGAAAGCTCTTATCGCAATAAGCCCGAAAACTTAGGTCATCAAGTTATCGGTTAATTGTTGATACAGATCCATACCTCTATAGCTACTAAAGACCAGTGATTGTTTCTACATCACTGGTTTTTTATTTCTAACGGTTTCATTTATTGCTCATATCACATAGTAATTCGATTTGGGTCTGTGGAGCTATGCCGCAAAAATAAACGCTAATTAAGTGAGCTATTTTGAGGTTAGAAAATCTAGTCAATAACACCGCTACCACTTCTTGCTATAAGCGGTGAGATTCCGATATTCACGTTCGCTGTGAGGTCATAGTTACTGCTTTGACTTGAGCTAGTGAAAGTGAGAACGGTATCACACCTGTCCATGCTTAAGAAGGTAACTTGTGGGGTGGAGGAAACCAAATCACAGGCTTTGAGGAGCATGTTGCTGCACGGTTAGTGGGTAGCTTGGATTAATGAGTTGTGGAGTAAACTAATTCTGAGGACCGAGGGTTAAGTAGAGGTGCTGCTCACTGCTACTTAACCCACTAAGGTTAGAAAAAAGTAGGGGGTTTTTCACCACGATATGTTGGGTTACCTTTTTCATTAATAACAAGCCAATAAGGGAGACTTGTGATCTCGAACTTCTGAAACAGGCTATTAGTTGAGTCCATAAAGATAGGATGATTCACGTGGAACCTTTGTTGATAAGATTTGACTTCATGGTTAGTAATGTAAAAAGGCTTTACTATTGTGGTGATCGGAAGCGTTGTTTTCTCTATCAACCCATTGTTTTGTTTTATCTTTTCTTCGCAATTAGGTAAGTGTTGAAAAGGACATAATGCATCACTGAAAAACAGCACCTGCTTTTTACCATTAAGAGTTATACTCGCTGTCGAACCATCAGGTTTTGTCAAAGCGAAGGTATCGCTCTTTTTTGCTACTTTGTTGATAATATTCTCATGACTCACTTTTGCGTCAGAATGGGGCCGTAGCGGCGTGATACTTTCTACTTTTCCATTGTTTAAAAGTACTCGCGTTGGTGTTTGCCAGATCTTGTATCTTAATGCTAAGGATTGCTGAGTATCTATTTCGAGGCCTTCAAACTGGGGGTAGTAGCCTACAAAGTCGTCGATGGCACCAGCGTTGACATTAAAATCGGGCTGCAATAATACGCGTTTAATATTATCTTTTGGTTTTGGTAATTTAATAGGCTCTGCATATTCGTCCCACAGGTTTATAAAGATAAGCTCAGCCTTACCCTGTTGAGGGATGTCTACAGCCCAAGTGGCGCAGCTATTTACCAATAATGCCAATGTAGTGAGTGTTAGCGTTCTCATTTAACTTTCCTTCTTATTGTAATCGCTTTAGTTTTTCCTTGAGCTCATCGGTTAACAAGGCGCTGCGAAACACTTCGTTTCCTTGAGCGTCTAGTAAAATGTGTGTTGGAGTGCCCACAATTTTAAACTTTTCAACCATTTGTCCTCGTTGGTCAAAAATGGTCGGGATCGTGTAGTTGTGCCTATCCAAAAAACGTCGAACTAAAGGCTCATTTTGGTTAAATCCGACATTGACCGAGATCACCTCTAACTTTTCATTTGTTTTTTCATACGTTTCCTGCAAGTGCGGCATTTCTTCTAGGCAATAGCTACACCAAGTTGCCCAAAATTTTAGGTAAATTGGTTTATCACCAACAGGTAGAGATTCACCATTCATGCCTGTTGCTTCAAATGAAACGGGAGATGGTGAGTTAGCGTAAACGGGTGCGGTACATGCTATTGTGGTGCATAAGAGCACGGTGTGGATTGGATATTTCATTTCACTTCCTCGTATTATTAAAAGTAAATCAGTTGCCCTGCTTTGATTAGGTAGTATTGGGCCATGAATAGGAGTAATAGGAACATCAGCCACTGAATGGTTGACATCCACTTGCCTGACCTTGGTAACTTAGAGAGATACCCACTAAATATGCCCGCAACAAAAAGCAGCAAACACATTCCTAAAGAAAAGCAAAATAAAAGAGAGGTACCCCAGAGTGGACTTTGTTGCTCAGCTACAAAAAGTAAAATTGCTGCTAAAACGGGCGAGCTACATGGTGCAGCAACGAGAGCGCTCAGTGCTCCCATGGTGAAAGCTGAGTTACTAGATTGGCCACTGAATGATTGCAATCTAGTTGGAACTGGGATCCACCCTTTTAAAATAAAGGCGAATAGTAATAGTAGGTTGGCAAATGTAATCATCACAATTGGATTGCTTGCTATCGCGCCAAACATTTGGCCGGTAAGTGCTGCGATAGCGCCCAAAGCGGAATAGACCACTGCAAAGCCAACACAATATAAAACGGTTCTTACTTTTACTGAGTACTTTGATTGTTGCCCTAGCGTAGCAACCGTAATGGGGATTATTGGGTAAACGCAGGGTGTTAAGCTCGTCAAAATACCCAACAAAAAGGCACTTAATAACCAAATGATATTGGGGGATTCATATTGTAGTGCGGATAAAAAAAGCTGTTCTTCCATTACATTTTCGAGCTTATGTTCTAGTGGTTAAGAACAAAGTAGCGCAATGGTGATATTAAGCTATCAAGAGCCGCTTAAATATAATCAAAAAAGATATAAAATTAATAAAACTATAATAATCATTTGGTTACCTTTATTTTTTGGTTTTACAACTGAACAAAATCCAATCACTTTACTAAGGTTTATACAAATATAGGTAAGTTTAAGTGGTATCAATAAGTGAATTAGTGGGTTTGAATAGAGTTCTTAGACCTTTTCTATTCCTATGTGTGAATAGCTCTGAGAGAAGTGCTTTAGTGTATTTTACTGTTTCTAATCCAATTGAAACTAATTTCTAATCTGTTTGAAGGACGAATTGGACAAACTTTTGCTTCGTGAGCGACAAAATTTTCTAGCCTCTGAATAGATCAATCAATTAGGAAAATTGGTATTACTTAATTCAATTGGTATAAGTGAGTAGTATCAATAGTGAGAGCGGCAAGATCAAAAAACGGCTCAGAGGAGAGCCGTTTTTCTTAGTATATTACGTCAGAATTAACCGCGTACTTTCATGCCTTTTTTCTCCATGCCACGGTAGATGATAAGCATCTGAGCGATAGAGATAAGGTTTGAAACCAACCAGTAAAGTACCAGACCTGATGGGAACCAAATAAAGAAGATTGAGAACACGACTGGCATATAAGTCATCATCTTTTGTTGCATTGGGTCTGTAACCGTCATTGGCTGTAGTTTTTGTGTTAGGAACATACTTGCACCAAAAAGCACAGGTAGTACGTAATACGGGTCCATAGCTGAAAGATCCGTTAGCCACAACATAAACTCAGCATGACGTAGTTCTGTTGATTCAAGGAATACGTAGAACAAGGCTAGGAAGATTGGCATTTGTAGTAATAGTGGGAAACAGCCACCCATTGGGTTCACTTTTTCCTTACGGTACATTTCCATCATCGCTTGGCCGAACTTCTGGCGGTCATCGCCATAACGCTCTTTTAGTGCCTGCATCTTAGGCTGTAGCATGCGCATCTTAGCCATTGAGGTGTATTGCGCTTTAGTTAGTGGGTATAGCGCCGTTTTCACAATCAAAGTGATAGCAATAATTGCCAGACCCCAGTTACCTAAAATACCGTAAAGGAACTTAAGCAATGTCAGTAGCGGTTGTGAAATAAACCATAACCAGCCGTAGTCTACAGTGAGATCTAGATCTTCTTGAATTGCCTCAAGCGCTTCTGTGTCTTTAGGACCCATATAGTACACCGCATGGATAGTTGCCGTGCTATTTGCTTGAACATTAGTTGGCTCGCTCTTCATACCAACAATACCATTACCATTTCTAAGCGTGGTATAAATCGTATTATTGGTTTGCTGATCTGGCACCCAAGCACTGACGAAGTAGTGCTGTAAGAAAGCAACATAGCCGCCTTGGGTATTTTTATTTAGGTTTGCATCCGCCATATCAGAGAAGCTGTATTTCTCATAAGGTTCTTCAGCGGTACCATAGGCTGCGCCTAAGTAGGTCTGATCAACCATGCTGCCTTTATCTTGGCGTGTACGTTTGATTTGTGTGTACAGTTGTACTTGAACAGGTGATGAGGTGGTGTTGTTAACTTGGTATTCTAAGTCAACGTCATATTTACCTGCTTTAAATACATAAGTTTTTGTGTACTGTACGCCTTTCTCATCAGTAAAAGTCAGTGGTACACGTAATGTATCGCCATTAAGCTCATATTGCTGTTGTGCAGACTCGTATACTGGGCGACCAGCTTTGTTTGCATCTGGGCCGTTTAAACCAATTAAACCACTTTGTGAAACATACTGTTTGCCTTCAAATTCACCAAGTAACATGAAAGGCGTGTCGCTGCCATGGGTTTCTGCGTGTTGTAGTAAATTAGCTTCAACGATGTCACCGCCCTTGGTATCAATTTTTACCGCAAATACATCGGTAGTGATACTAATGACAGAACGTGTTGCCTGAGTTGCTACAACTGGGACATCGGATTGGCTTGATGCTGGTACATCAGCTTGCTCTTCTGTTGGGGTTGAGTTCGCCACTTGTTGTGTGACGGCACTGGTATCAGCTTGTGGCTGGTTTTGTTCTTGTGTCCACTCTTGGAACAATAGGAACGAAACCAACAACAAACCGATAAATAAAAACGTGCGTTGCGATTCCATAACAGCTCTTATTTCTCGTGTTGTTTAACTTTAGTCGACTTCACAGGTACAGGATCATCTCCACCTGCGCTCAAAGGGTGACATTTTAATATGCGTTTAACCGCTAACCAACTCCCTTTTGCAATTCCATGTAAATTAATTGCTTGAATTGCATAACTAGAACAGGTCGGGTTAAAGCGACAATGAGGCCCTAGCAGGGGGCTAATCCATTGTTGATAACCGCGGATCAGCAATATAAGCAGGTGCTTGGGAAGCGAACAAACTGCTTTGAACTGATTTCTGATCTTGCTACGCCCTGAAGTTGAATTCATGGCTTTGTAGATATCAATTTCCTCAATTTACTGCTTCAACCCAAGTGGGAAAAAACAGACTATTTTTCCATTGATATAGCTGATTAAAAGGTGAGCTAACCTTACCTTAATTGGCGTAAAATTACTATGCTAGCAAGGGTAAATGCGTCGTAAAAAGGAAAGGCTAAAGCAGATTATTGTTTTTTCGCGTTAGCTTGAGGATTTTTTGAACGTTTGTGCTGAGGCTTTGGCTTAAAAGGTGGTTTAGGCGCACCTGGCTTACAACGTTCATTTATTTTGCGCCACATCTTAGTGAGCTGTTTAGTTAGCTCTTCATTAGATTGTTCGTCAACACCAGTTTTGACCATCAGCACAATATCGATGTTATCAAGTTTATGACGATTTAATCGAAAGCTTTCTCGGGCTAGTCGTTTGATACGATTTCGTTGACATGCTTTTTTGCAGCGTTTTTTAGCTACAGTTAAACCGAGTCTTGGATGACCAACATCATTTGGTTTTGCAAGTAGAGTAAAATAAGGCGTAGCAGCGCGAGCTGGCTCTTGAAATATGCGGGAGTAATGCGAGGGAGTTAACAGACGTAACTCCCTGCTAAAGCTAAAGTCTTCCACTAAATATTAAGCAGAAAGTACTTTACGGCCTTTAGCACGACGACGTGCTAATACTTTACGACCGTTCTTAGTCGCCATGCGAGCACGGAAACCGTGAGTGCGCTTGCGCTTAAGTACGCTAGGTTGAAAAGTTCTTTTCATAACAATTCCATCCGATCGGTTAAAAGTTAAAACATCCTATGCAGGTCGCGATCCTGGCACAGGTGCCATTGCGAGCGCGAGATATTAAAGCTGAGCGCGTCTAAAGTCAATCAAAATCTGTTCTCTGTGGCTAAATAATCCACAGCGAGAGGTTTCTATATCCTTTATATAGACAAAACTTGGCAAAGCTATCGAGCAAACATAGACGATCTACATAAAGTAGGATCAATACGAAATCGATCTGCATAGATCTGATCTGATGGGTGGCATTATAGCATTTAGTAAGAATAGGAAAAGCTCTGGAAAACTAAATTTGATCTTAATTTTGGGGTGAGATCGGGAGAGTTTTTTGCTATGATCTTACTTGTGGGTAAAAAATAAAAACCTTTAAATTTCATGCGTTTATTTTTTTACTAGGGTGAGATCTTGCTTTTTCTAAATGTCAATATTGAACTTGTGGATAAGATCACTTCATAATACCCCGCTTCCACCAGTGATTTTGTAATAAAAACTAAGTATTTCCGGCGATCCTTTCATTTAGATCTGACTATTCTAGATCTGAATGCTCTATTTTTTATTCCCGGGAATCAAAACCTATTGGAGTTCAGAGTGTATCTGTCGGTTTGGCAAAGTTGTTTATATGTTTTGCAAGATGAATTGCCATCTCAGCAATTTAGCATGTGGGTTAGACCACTACAGGCAGAAAGTACTGATGATACGCTAACTATCTATGCGCCAAATCGTTTCGTATTAGATTGGGTACGGGAAAAGTATCTCCACCGCATCAATGAACTACTGATTGAGATCTGTGGTGATGAAGCGCCAGAACTACGCTTTGATGTAGGTAGCAAACCTGTGTTGGCTGCACAACCCAGTGTATCCAGCGAAAAGGCTGCAAGTGTAGGTCATGCAGCGGATAACATGTCGATGCTGCAAGGCACTCAGCCAAAAATGGCAGAAAAAGTTGAGCCGGCTCCTAAATCTTCGCACAAGTCTAATATTAAAGAGAATTACACCTTTGATAACTTTGTAGAAGGTAAGTCTAACCAGTTGGCTAAGGCTGCTGCAACACAAGTTGCTGATAATCCAGGTTCTGCATTCAACCCCGTATTTATTTATGGTGGTACAGGTTTGGGTAAGACGCACCTGTTACATGCCGTAGGTAATGGCATTATTGAACAAAAACCGGATGCAAAAATTGTTTATATGCATTCAGAGCGCTTTGTTCAGGACATGGTTAAAGCACTTCAAAATAATGCCATTGAAGAATTTAAGCGTTACTACCGCAGCGTTGATGCATTGATGATTGATGATATCCAATTCTTTGCAAACAAAGAGCGTTCGCAAGAAGAATTCTTCCATACATTTAATGCGCTGCTTGAAGGCAACCAACAAATTATTCTAACTTCTGACCGTTACCCTAAAGAAATAGAAGGGGTTGAGGACCGACTGAAGTCGCGTTTTGGTTGGGGGTTAACTATTGCTATTGAGCCACCAGAATTAGAGACTCGCGTTGCTATTTTAATGAAGAAAGCGCAGCAAAGTAATATTAACTTGCCACACGAAGTTGCCTTTTTTATCGCTAAGAAATTACGCTCAAATGTGCGAGAGTTAGAAGGTGCGTTAAACCGCGTGATAGCTAATGCCAACTTCACTGGTCGTCCAATTTCTATCGACTTTGTTAAAGAGGCGCTACGTGACTTACTAGCGCTACAGGACAAACTCGTTACCATCGATAATATCCAGCGCACCGTAGCGGAATATTATCGAATTCGTGTTTCTGACTTATTGTCAAAACGTCGTAGCCGTTCAGTTGCAAGACCAAGACAAGTTGCCATGGCATTGTCTAAAGAACTGACAAACCACAGCTTACCAGAAATAGGTGATGCATTTGGTGGCCGCGACCATACCACCGTGTTACATGCGTGTAGAAAAGTAAAAGCACTTCGTGATGAAAGTCATGAGGTAAAAGAAGATTATCAAAACTTAATTAGAACGCTGTCTTCTTAAGGGTTAAATGATGCAAATAACGATTCCAAGAGAACTATTTTTAAAGCCACTGGTACAGGTGTCGGGTGCCATTGAGCGCAAACATACACTGCCTATTTTGTCTAATGTATTGCTAGAAGTGAAAAATGGCGCGTTACATATGACAGGTACAGATTTAGAGATAGAGCTTGTTGCATCTGTTGCCCTTGAAACAAATGTGCCAGACGCCAAGATCACTTTACCGGCGAAAAAGCTCCTAGATATTTGTAAGAGCTTGCCTGATAACTCGGATTTAGTGCTGAGTAGCCAAGAGCATCAATTGCTACTGACAAGCGGCCAAAGTCGCTTTTCTTTGACAACCTTAGCAGCCGAAGATTTCCCTAATCTTGAAGAGTGGGACGGTGAGGTTGAGTTTGCCATAACGCGTTTAGAGCTGAGAAAATTGCTAGAAGCAACGCATTTCTCTATGGCTAACCAAGACGTACGTTACTATTTAAATGGTATGTCGTTCGAAGTAGATAATAGTGAAATTAAAACGGTAGCCACTGACGGTCACCGTCTGGCAATTGCGCAGCAAAAATTACCTGAGTCATTACAAACGCAACGTCAATTGATCATTCCTCGTAAGGGCGTACAAGAGATCATGCGCTTATTGCCTGCGGATGATGAAACTATCACCATTCAATTTGGCGCTAATCATGTGCGTATCATCGACAGCGAATTTACTTTTACGAGTAAGCTGGTGGATGGGCGATTCCCTGATTATCGTCGCGTATTACCTCGTGGCGGGGACAAGCTGGTTACCGCAAACCGCGATTGGCTACGTAGTGCATTTCAGCGCGTATCTATTCTTTCTAATGAGAAGTTTCGCGGCGTGCGATTGAATCTGAGTAGTGGGCAATTGAAAATTAGTGCCAATAACCCAGAGCAGGAGCAAGCTGAAGAAATTGTTGAGGTAGGTTATCAAGGCGATGATCTTGAAGTAGGTTTTAACGTTTCTTACTTATTAGATGTGTTAAATACAATAAAGTCTGAAGATGTGCAATTTACGCTTTCTGATGCAAACAGCAGTGCGCTTATTGAAGCCGCTGGTGACGAACATGCAATGTATGTAGTTATGCCGATGCGTTTATAGATTTATGAGTTTAACTCACCTTAGCCTCAATGCGTTTCGAAACATTGAGGCGATGGCGCTTTCACCTAGTAATGCCGTTAATGTCATTCTCGGTGAAAATGGTAGCGGTAAAACCAGTCTGCTTGAAGCCATTTACTTTCTCTCCAGTGGTAAATCTTTCCGTACCAATCTGCAAAAATTAATGATCAAGCATGAAGCTTCTCATTGCGTTGTTCATGCTAAAAAACAACTACATAACTTGTCTATACCGCTTGGTATTAGTAAATATACCAGTGGTGAAACTAAGCTTCGAATTCAGGGGCAGGCAAGTCGGAAAGTGGCAGAATTGGCGCAGGTTTTACCTGTTCAAGTTATTACACCAGAAAGCTATGAGCTGTTTTTTGGTGGTCCAAAAGAGCGTCGTAAGTTTCTTGATTTAGGTGTGTTCCACGTGGAACATCAGTTCTATTCCACATGGAAAATGTTCAATCAGGTGCTCAAGCAACGTAATGCTTTATTGAAATCTAAACCGAGAGATCTCCAATCCCAGCTAAGTTATTGGGATAAGGAGTTTGTACGCCTTGCTGAGCAAATAAATATGTTTAGAGAGGCTTATATAGGTAGGTTTCAGACGCATTTTTTTGATAAGATAGGGGATATAAGCCCTATATTTAAAGGCCTTGAAATTCGCTTTCAAGCGGGCTGGAAGGGGGAACTAGCTGAGGTATTAACGAATCAGTTAGAGCGAGATGTAAAACTTGGCTATACAAGTAAAGGGCCGCATAAGGCTGACTTTAACTTTTATACTCAAGGAAACAGCGTAGAACATATTTTTTCTCGTGGCCAACTCAAGTTATTACTGTATGCACTCAAAGTAATGCAAAACAGTTTGATTGACCAAGAGAGTAATAAGCAGTCAATTCTGCTTATTGACGATTTACCTTCGGAGCTTAGTGAAGATACTAAGGTGGCGGTATCGCGTCTGTTGGCGCAATGTCAGTCACAGCTGTTTATCACTGCTATCACTCCAGAAAGTATTGCCGCCGTTATTGAACCAATGGAACGTGAAATTAAAATGTTCCACGTGGAACATGGCAGCTTAATAACAAAATAATTGGAAGAAACCATGTCGGAAAATTACGATTCGTCGAGTATTAAAGTACTTAAAGGATTGGATGCTGTAAGAAAGCGTCCGGGAATGTATATCGGTGACACAGACGATGGTACTGGTTTACATCACATGGTGTTTGAGGTCGTTGATAACTCAATCGACGAAGCACTAGCAGGATATTGTGACGATATTTTCGTAACAATTCATACCGATGGCTCTGTATCTGTTCGAGATAATGGTCGTGGTATCCCAACTTCAATTCACGAAGAAGAAGGGGTTTCTGCGGCGGAAGTTATCATGACTGTACTACATGCCGGTGGTAAATTTGATGATAACTCATATAAAGTATCTGGCGGTTTGCACGGTGTAGGTGTTTCTGTTGTAAATGCACTTTCTGAAAAACTACAATTAACAATCCGCCGTGATGGCAAAGTGCATCAGCAAAAATACACTATGGGTGTTCCAGATGCGCCGCTAGGTGTTATCGGTGAAGCTGAATCTACTGGTACTGAATTAAGATTCTGGCCAAGTGCTGAAACTTTCTCAGATACAAATTTCCACTACGATATTCTAGCCAAGCGCCTACGTGAACTATCTTTCCTTAACTCTGGTGTGAGCATCATTTTGAGTGATGAGCGCGAAGAGAATAAACAAGATCACTTCAAATACGAAGGCGGTATTCAAGCATTCGTTGCGTATCTAAATCGTAAGAAGACACCAGTTCATCAAAATGTTTTCCACTTTTCGACGGAACGTGACGATGGCATTAGCGTAGAAGTCTCTATGCAATGGAATGATGGATTCCAAGAAAACATCTACTGTTTTACGAATAACATCCCTCAACGCGATGGTGGTACTCACTTAGCAGGTTTCCGTGCAGCGCTTACACGTACGCTTAACACCTACATGGAAAAAGAAGGCTTTAATAAAAAGTATAAAACCAGTGCTACGGGTGACGATGCCCGTGAAGGTTTGACCGCTGTTGTTAGTGTTAAAGTTCCTGACCCTAAGTTCTCTTCACAGACAAAAGATAAGCTCGTCTCTAGCGAAGTGAAAGGGGCTGTTGAGCAAATGATGGCTGAAAAGCTAACTGAATTTTTGCTTGAAAACCCAGGCGATGCGAAAACCGTTGTAAATAAAATCGTTGATGCGGCGCGCGCGCGTGAAGCTGCACGTAAAGCACGTGAAATGACTCGTCGTAAAGGGGTCATGGATTTAGCCGGTCTACCGGGTAAACTCGCTGACTGCCAGGAACGAGATCCTGCACTTTCTGAACTATATATAGTGGAGGGTGACTCGGCGGGTGGTTCTGCTAAGCAAGGTCGTAATCGTAAGAACCAAGCTATCTTGCCTCTTAAAGGTAAAATCCTGAACGTAGAAAAAGCACGCTTTGATAAGATGCTTTCTTCTCAGGAAGTGGCAACACTAATTACTGCATTAGGCTGTGGTATTGGCCGTGATGAATATAACCCTGAAAAGCTAAGATATCACCGCATCATCATCATGACCGATGCGGACGTGGATGGCTCACACATCCGTACGCTGCTACTGACTTTCTTCTATCGTCAAATGCCAGAAATCATCGAACGCGGTTATGTCTATATTGCTCAGCCACCACTATACAAAGTGAAGAAAGGTAAGCAAGAGCGCTATATTAAAGATGATAATGCACTAACTTCATACCTAACAACATTGGCACTTAACGATGCTGCGTTATACCCAGCAGAAGGTGCTGAGCCAATTTCTGGTAACAAGTTAGAAAACTTAGTGCATGATTATCAAAATACGATAGATATCATTGAACGTTTAAAGCGTAAGTACCCGTCTTCAATCATGAACCGTTTGCTTTATCAGCCTGAGCTGACAGAGGCTGATTTATCTGATGAAGCAAAAGTAACAGCATGGACAGAAAGCCTTGTAGCTGATCTTGTGAAGAAAGACGAAGATGCTACTATCTTTAACGCGGAAGTGGCATTTGATGAAGAGCGCCACATGTATTATCCAGTGATCAATATTCGTCAGCACGGTGTTGATAAAGCGCATACTTTGAACTTCGACTTTATTACATCTAAAGATTATGTCCGCATTGCGAACACTGGTCGTCAAATTGGTAGTTTGATCAGCGAAGGCGGTTACGTACAGCGTGGTGAGAAGACTCAAGCAATCGAATACTTTGAGACTGGTCTTGAATGGCTTATCTCAGAGTCTAAGCGCGGCTTGTATACACAACGCTATAAAGGATTGGGTGAGATGAACCCTGACCAACTTTGGGAAACAACGATGGATCCAGATGCTCGTCGTATGCTACGTGTGACCATTGAAGATGCCATTGCTGCAGACCAATTGTTTGCAACCTTGATGGGGGACCAAGTTGAACCTCGTCGAGAGTTTATCGAAACAAATGCACTGAGAGTTGTTAACTTAGACGTGTAAACTCAAACATCTAGTAAAAAGGAGGGATTTTCCCTCCTTTTTTTATGCTTTAAAGCTTAAAACCCTTCTGCGCTCGCGGTATACTGAGCATAATTTTCAATCATTGAATCTAGCGTGGGCGCCAAATTACTGAAGGCGTTTACATACGATAAGTACCAGATAAAAATAAGCCAACTATGCAAAAATACGATATCAAAACCTTCCAAGGTTTGATCCTGGCTTTACAGGATTACTGGGCGCAGCAAGGCTGTGTTGTAGCTCAACCTTTAGATATGGAAGTTGGTGCGGGTACATTCCACCCGATGACCTTCCTTAAGTCCATTGGTCCTGAGCCAATGTCGAGCGCATACGTACAACCTTGTCGCCGCCCGACAGATGGTCGCTATGGTGAAAACCCTAACCGTCTTCAGCATTACTACCAATTCCAAGTTGTATTGAAGCCATCGCCTGAGAATATTCAGGAACTCTACCTCGGCTCTCTAGAAGCGCTGGGCATTGATACATTGACGCACGAAGTACGTTTTGTTGAAGACAACTGGGAATCACCAACGCTAGGTGCTTGGGGATTAGGTTGGGAAGTATGGTTGAATGGCATGGAAGTGACTCAGTTTACCTACTTCCAGCAAGTTGGCGGTATTGAATGTTCACCGGTAACGGGTGAAATTACTTATGGTTTAGAGCGCCTTGCAATGTATATACAAGGTGTAGATAGCATTTATGATCTCGTTTGGACAGATGGTCCAATGGGACGCGTAACTTATGGTGACGTGTTCATGCAAAACGAGATAGAACAGTCGACATATAACTTTGAATATGCGGATGTAGAGGCATTATTCAAGCAGTTTGACCAGTGTGAAAAAGAAAGCGAAAAGCTAATCGAAGCAGGGCTTCCTCTACCAGCTTATGAGCAGGTAATGAAGGCATCTCATGCATTTAACCTGTTAGACGCACGTCACGCTATCTCAGTAACTGAGCGTCAGCGCTATATATTAAGAGTTCGTGCTTTATCAAAAGCCTGTGCACAGGCTTACTATGATGCACGTGAAGCACTTGGCTTCCCGCTTTGTAAGGATAAATAATGTCGACTGAAAATTTACTCGTAGAAATTGGTACTGAAGAGCTACCACCAAAGGCGTTACGCAACCTTGCTGAGTCATTCGCAGAAAATACTAGGCAAGAACTTGAAGCATTAGAGCTTAGTCATGAAGGCGTGAGCTGGTATGCATCACCTCGTCGCTTAGGTATTCAAGTTAAAGCATTACAAACGCAACAGGCCGACAAAGTAGTCGAAAAACGTGGTCCAGCTATTCAGGCAGCATTTGACGCCGATGGTAACGCGACTAAAGCGGCGCTAGGTTGGGCTCGTGGTTGTGGTATTGATATTAATGATGCTGAGCGTTTAGAAACTGATAAAGGCACTTGGCTGCTACACAAAGCGAAAGTAGAGGGGCAACAGACCTTAGCGTTACTAAGCGATGTGATCAATAAAGCACTGGCTAAGTTACCTATTCCAAAGCCGATGCGCTGGGGTGCGAACAAGACGCAATTTATCCGTCCAGTACATACTGTGGCTGCACTACTTGGTAGTCAACAAGTTGAAGGTGAAGTGCTAGGTAAAGCTATCAGCAATGAGCTGCAGGGACATCGCTTCCATCACCCTGAGCGTGTTCGTGTTGAACATGCGGATGATAGTCATGCAGTGCTAAAAGGTGCATACGTTATTGCGGATTACGAAGCACGTAAAGCGTTAATTCGAGGCCAAATTGAAGCTGAAGCTGAAAAGCTCGGCGCGCAAGTCGCGATGGATGAAGACCTTCTTGAAGAAGTTACATCGCTAGTCGAGTGGCCAGTCACTTTAGTTGCTTCTTTTGAAGAAGCCTTCTTGCAAGTGCCAGATGAAGCACTTATCTACACCATGAAAGACGACCAAAAGTACTTTCCACTGTTAGATAAGCAAGGCAACTTGATCAACAAGTTCTTGTTTGTTTCTAACATTGAAAGTAAAGATCCGAGCGTGGTGATCTCGGGTAACGAGAAAGTGGTTCGCCCGCGTCTGGCAGATGCTCAGTTCTTCTTTGAAACGGATAAGAAGAAAACGCTGGAAAGCCGTCTTGAGTCACTTGATTCAGTGTTATTTCAGAAGCAGCTTGGCACACTAAAAGACAAGTCAGAGCGTATTTCGGCACTCGCAGGTTTTATTGCGGAGCTGCTTGGTGCTGATAAGGCGCTAGCAGAGCGTGCAGGTTTGCTAAGTAAAACGGATCTTATGACTGAAATGGTCATGGAGTTTACTGACGTTCAGGGCGTGATGGGTATGCATTACGCGCGTATTGATGGTGAAGCGGAAGAAGTCGCACTAGCACAAAATGAGCAATATATGCCGCGTTTTGCTGGTGATAATCTACCGTCTAACCCAATCAGTTTTGCTGTGGCGCTTGCGGATAAGTTTGATACTCTGGTTGGCATTTTTGGTATCGGCCAGACACCAAAAGGCGATAAAGACCCGTTTGCACTTCGCCGTGCTGCCATCGGCGCATTGCGTATTATGGTAGAAAAAGAACTACCATTAGACATTCAGGATATCGTTGCCAAAGCAATGACGTTATTCGGTGATAAGCTAAGCAATGCAAATGTTGCCGATGAAGTGGTTGAGTTTATGTTAGGTCGTTTCCGTGCCTGGTACCAAGATGAAGGTATCAGCGTGGATGTGATCCAAGCAGTACTTGCAAGACGTCCAACGAGCCCAGTTGATTTTGATCGCCGAGTAAAAGCGGTTAGTCACTTTAGAACGTTGACGGAAGCTGAAGCGTTAGCCGCTGCTAATAAGCGTGTAAACAACATTCTAGCGAAGAATAACGTCGCGTCAGAAGCTGCGGTGGAGAACTCACTCCTACAAGAAGAAGCTGAGCAAACATTGGCTGCACAAGTTGCTGCGTTAACTGCTGAGCTTGCACCTGTTTACGCTGAAGGTGATTATCAAACTGCACTGACGCGTTTAGCGAGTCTACGTGAAGCAGTAGATAACTTCTTTGATAATGTTATGGTAATGGCGGACGATGAAGCGGTTAAAGCCAATCGTTTAGCACTACTTAGTCAGTTGAGTAAGCTATTCCTTAATACTGCAGATATTTCAGTGTTACAAAATTAATTGCTGATACAAAAGCCAGCAACTGCTGGCTTTTTGCTGATTGGTAAAAGCAAGTAAAAGGCTGTCTAGCTATGATTAAAAAACAAGGGGCAATGGCGATTGCGCTGTTAGCACTTACCGCTTGTAGTAGTAACTTCCAATTGCCAACAACGTCAACTTCACCGGTTGTTGCAGGCGAGTTGGATAAGACAATGTATTTACGCGGTGACTTCACTCTGTGGGATGCCGAACCTCAGTATCGCCTTGAAGAAACACAACCGGGGATCTACGCAACAAAAGCAAGATTCATGAGCCCAGGTAAGGTGTATGAATTTAAAATTGCTGATGAGCAGTGGAGTGAAGGCTACAACTGTGGCTATAAGAGTGAAGGGCAGTTAACGCTAGGACAACCGCTGGTCGCGGATTGTAACACGGTGTATAACTACTTTAGTTTCAAGCCAAGTAAAAAAGGTTGGTACGAAATCCGCTTAGATTATCGTAATCCTCGCTCACCAAAGGTGGTGATTGTAAAATCTTAAAAAAGCGGCAGATGCCGCTTTTTTATTGTCTATGACTCATGAGTTCAAATACAAATAGTGTTAAAGAGGAGATCACTGACCTTTCTTAATCACATATTTGTAGGGAGATTCAGCCACTGCTTTGGCTACCAAAGTGTGATCCATAAATTCACAGAAGCTCGGAATGTCTCTTGTCGTTGATGGATCATCTGCGATAACTAACAAAGTCTCACCTAAGTTCATCCTTCTCACCATGCCTCTAATCATCATTACCGGTTCCGGACAACGTAAGCCTACTGCATCTAAGGTATGGTCGGTATTATCAAAACTCATTGTGGGTGGCCTTGTTAGTTACGAAAACCGCTATTTTAACCGTATGTTGTAAGTAAGCTCAAGTTTGGATAACTCAAGTCTTAGCCAACCGAGGTGAGGTAAATGCAGGTAATAAAAAAGGCAAAACAGCTGTGCCGTTTTGCCTTGGTCACCAAGTTGAAGTTGTGCGCTGGTATTGTCTTAAAGAGCCCAGTACCAGCTGGTTGGAATTAGTTATCTACGCGCTCGAATACGGTAGCGATACCTTGGCCTAAACCAATACACATAGTTGCAAGGCCGTACTTCGCGCCTTTCTCTTCCATTAGGTTG
The DNA here is from genome assembly GCF_004103285.1 of Pseudoalteromonas sp. A757. NCBI lineage: Bacteria > Pseudomonadati > Pseudomonadota > Gammaproteobacteria > Alteromonadales > Pseudoalteromonadaceae > Pseudoalteromonas > Pseudoalteromonas sp. A757. The sequence continues at coordinate 24,203 of NZ_QNQN01000069.1, read as the reverse complement.
ATAAGCGTTGTGCTAATACGTGAACCTGAGCAACCAAGTGGGTGGCCGAGTGCAATTGCACCACCGTTTAGGTTTACTTTCTCATCTACCTTGTCTAGTAGACCTAGGTCTTTTAGCACTGGTAGTGATTGTGCTGCAAAGGCTTCGTTTAGTTCAGCAACATCAATATCATCGATAGTAATGCCCGCCTGCTTTAAGGCTTTTTGTGATGCCGGAACTGGACCGTAACCCATGATGGAAGGATCGCAACCTGCGACTGCCATTGACTTAACACGAGCACGAATTGGAAGGCCGAGTTCTCTTGCTTTGGACTCGCTCATGACCAACATAGCAGAAGCACCGTCAGACAGCGCTGAAGAGGTACCTGCAGTTACCGTCCCTGATGCTGGGTTAAATACAGGACGTAGCTGTCCTAGACCTTCTAGGCTTGTCTCTGGACGGATAACTTCGTCATGCTCGACAAGCACTGGCGTGCCATCGGCATCATGACCTTCCATTGGTAGGATTTCTTTTGCAAAACGCCCTTCAAGGGTTGCGGCATGTGCACGCTGGTGTGAACGTACGGCAAATTCATCTTGCTGCTCACGACTGATACCGTGCATCAGCGCTAAGTACTCAGCCGTTAACCCCATCACACCAGCAGCTTGTGCAACTGATGTCGCAAGGCCTGGGTGAAAGTCATTACCATGTGTCATTGGTACGTGACCCATGTGCTCAACACCACCGATAAGGTAAGTGTCACCAGCACCTGTCATGATAGCGCGAGCTGCGTCATGTAATGCTTGCATTGATGAACCGCATAGACGGTTAACCGTTACCGCAGGTACAGTATGAGGGATACCTGCCAATAGTGCAGCGTTACGGCCAACGTTAAAGCCTTGCTCTAACGTTTGCTGTACACAACCCCAGTAAATGTCGTCAATTGAGTCTGGTGCTACTTGAGGGTTACGCTCAAGTAGGCCTTTCATCAAGTGTGCGCTGAGGTCTTCGGCACGTTTATGCTTAAATACACCGCCTTTTGAACGGCCCATTGGGGTACGAATACAATCTACGATTACCGCGTTTTCCATGTTACTGGCCCTCCACTTGATAGAACACTTTACCTTCATCTGCCCACTGTCTAGTTTGCTCAGAAACTTGATAAATTTCACCAAGGTGAGCGTACTTGTCAGCCATTGCTACAAAGTTTGCAAGGCCGATTTGGTCTAGATAGCGGAATGCACCACCTCTGAATGGAGGGAAGCCAATACCGTAGATCAGTGCCATGTCTGCTTCTTGCGGTGAAGCAACAATGTTTTCTTGTAGACACAGTAATACTTCATTGATCATTGGCACCATACAACGCTCAATAATCGTTTGTTTATCAAATTCAGTGGGTGCGTCACAAATGCTGCTTAGCAACTCAAGCGCGCTGTCGTCTTTGCTCTTCTTCAGACGACCTTTGCGATCTGGTGCGTATTGGTAGAAGCCTTTTTGGTTTTTCTGACCAAAGCGTTCGGCAGCCGCAAGTACAGCGACAGGATCTTTGTCTTTACGTGCCATACGAGTAGGGAAGCCATCAGCCATTACGCCAGTACAATGGTTTGCCGTATCAATACCCACTACGTCTAGTAGGTACGCAGGGCCCATTGGCCAGCCGAAGACATTTTCCATCACCTTATCTACTTTTGCGAAGTCAGCACCTTCTACAACAAGTTGGCTGAAGCCTGCAAAGTAAGGGAATAGAACACGGTTCACGAAGAAACCTGGGCAATCGTTAACAACGATAGGAGACTTGCCAAGCTTTAAGGCATAATCTACCACTGCGGCAACGGTTTCATCCGATGTTTGTTCGCCGCGAATGATTTCTACCAATGGCATTTTTGGCACTGGGTTAAAGAAGTGCATACCACAGAAGTTTTCTGGCTTCTCAAGTGCGGTTGCTAACTCATCAATACGAATAGTCGATGTGTTTGATGTTAGAATTGTGCCCTCAGGCAGTTGCGATTCAAGACTCGCCAAGACCGATTTTTTGATCTTTGGATTCTCAACAACGGCTTCAACAATAATATCTGAGCCTTGTAAATCTTGGTCGTTAAGCGTTGGTTTGATTTTACCTAAAGTGGCAATCATTTTATCCATCGACATGTGGCCGCGCTGTACTTTCTTACCAAGTAGTTTTGCAGCCTCACCCATACCAAGGTCTAGGGCACCTTGCTGGATGTCTTTCATGACGATTGGTGTGCCTTTGTAGGCTGATTGGTAAGCGATACCGCCACCCATAATTCCAGCACCTAGCACAGCCGCTTGCTTAATCTCGGTGTTGCTTTGCTTCGCTTGCTTCTTGGCAACCGTTTTGATGTATTGATCCGCTAAGAAAATACCAGTTTGTGCTGCGGCTTCTGCCGTTTTGGCAAGCTTAGCAAAGTTTTGATTTTCGAGTGCCATCGCTTCGCTGCGACTAAGGTTAGCTGCTGCTTTAAGCGTTTGTACCGCCATCATTGGTGCTGGGTAATGGCCCTTGGTTTTTGCCATTACCATGCCTTCTGCCATACCAAAGCTCATGCCTTGCTCAACACGGTTCATTTTCAATGGGTCAAGCTTAACTTGGCGTTTTGCGCGCCAATCCAATTTACCCGCAATAGCTTGCTCTAAGGTACGAATAGCGGCAGCCATGAGTTTGTCAGCAGGCACTACACCGTCAACCGCACCCACTTTTAGCGCATCATTCGCTCGGTTTTCTTGGCCTGTGGTGATCCACGTCATTGCGTTGTCAGCGCCGATTAAGCGAGGAAGTCTTACGGTACCACCAAAGCCTGGCATAATGCCAAGCTTAACTTCTGGTAGGCCAATTTTTGCGTTGTCAGTTGCTATACGGTAGTCCGTGGCGAGCAACCACTCGCAGCCACCGCCAAGCGCAAGGCCATTTACTGCAGATAGTGTAGGGAAAGGTAAATCTTCTATTGCGTCGAAGACATCGGTTGCGCTTTTAATCCAACCAACAAGTTCTTCTTCTGGGCGTTGGAAAGTCGGAAGGAATTCGAAAATATCAGCGCCAACAATAAAGTGGTCTTTGTCACTGGTAAAAATTAAGCCTTCGATGTCATCGCGCTGGCTCAATTCGATAAGCGCTTCGTGGCTTTCCTTAAGTACTTGCTGAGATAGTTTATTTACTGAGCCTGGTAGGCAAAACTTAAACTCAGCGATATTGCCTTTGCAAAAATCAACTACAAAGGACTCGCGTTTGATTAACATACATGTTCTCCCGTGCTTTACACTGGTACGATGAGTTGTAATTTCAATCAGTGTGGATCCTTTGGCGGCAAATTGCAATGAAAAATTTACCGCACATTTACTGAAATACCTGAGTCGGTTTGCTATGGTGGCTTAACACACCTCGCATTTAGTGTCATTTATGAGCGTGCTCGCGAGTGACAGGCCGAGCTTTTGGTCTTCAGCGCCATCTTTAGATAAGCATAATTTGGCTGTATTTCAATTTAGGTGTGTATTCTTTTGGCAAATAAAAAAGGGTTTGCATGACATATTGGTTACGCCGCTTAGCTGCGGGCAGCTTGTGTATGGTGAGCTGGCTCTGTGCAGCCGACAGCACTCTCGACGAATTTAAAGAGGCTGAGCGTATCGCTTGGTCTGGTAATTATAGTAATTTTAAAGCTGCGGTAGCGCAGCTCGATCACCCACTTAAGCCATATGTTGAAATGGCGTTTTACAAGCGTCATCCTAAGCTCAAGTACCAGCAGGAAATTCAGCATTTTTTAACGGTATACGAGCACACTCCATTAGAATGGCCTGTACGCTCAGCTTGGCTCGATTATTTAAAGCGGTATAAAAAGAAAGCACGATTCATTGAGTTTTATCGTGAAACCAGTGATGTTGAACTCAAGTGTACGTATTTGGCGTATCAGCTGGATTTGGGCGCCCCCAAAAAAGCGATTCTTGATCAGGTGACAGATATTTGGACGGTGGGAAAGTCTCAGCCCAGAGCTTGTGATGGTCTTTTTAAACAATGGCAAAAAGCAGGGTATAGGACGCCCGAGCGTGTCTGGCAGCGAATTACTAATGCCGCGCAATCCGGTCAAGCGTCATTGCTAGATTATCTTGAGAAGCTATTACCAAAAAATGAAGCTTATCTTGCCGAGCTTTATAAAAAGGTTCGCCAAGATCCGAGTGCGGCTGCTGGGCTTTATCGCTTTAGTAAACGCACCGAAAAAGAAGCCGAAATAGCGGTATATGGCGTAAGGCGCCTGATTTGGCGTGACCCCGATTTAGCGCTGCGTGCATGGCAGAAGATGCTGGACATGTTTACCTTTACTCAGCAGCAAAAGGATAGCGTTGCTTATCGCTTTGCTCTGGCGCTTGCGTCTAAAGGCCATGAAGACGCACGATTTTGGCTCAATAAAGTGCCTAAATCGTTGCAGGACAAAAAGCTATTACAGTGGCTGATGAGTAACATGCTGAAAGAGCAAGATTGGGAAGGGATTTCGGCCTTATTCGTGGGTCACGAGCAGCTTAGTAATGGTCAACAATACTGGCTTGCATATAGCCTCGCGAAGCGTGGCGAGTTGGCCAAAGCTAATGAGATTTGGCAGCAATTAGCACAAGAGCGTGATTACTACGGCTTTTTGGCTGCTGCACGTTTAGGATTACCAGTCTCACTGAATGAAGCGCCGTTAAATGTTGAACCTAGCATTGTAGAACGGGTATCCCATGCGCCAGGCTTCAAGCGGGCAAAGGCTTTATACGAGCTGGAAAGATATACTCAAGCACGCCGAGAGTGGAACTACCTTACTAACACCTCAAGCAAAGAAGAAAAGCTTGCTGCATCCATATTGGCTGCAGAGTTTGATTGGTATGACAGCACTATTTTTACCCTTGCACAGATCAAAGCATGGGACTATGTTGATTTGCGTTTCCCGATGGCGTTTAAAGATCTGTTCACTAAATATAGTGAGCGTAATCGAGTCGATGTCGCATGGAGTATCGCGGTTGCTCGCCGAGAAAGCTCTTTCGCACCAGATGCACGCTCGAGTGCGAATGCCCACGGTTTAATGCAGCTGCTGCCAAGCACCGCCAAATATGTCAACAACCGCAAACGCGTGGCAAAAAATCGCCTCTATCATCCGGCTACAAACATTCGCTTGGGGACTAGTTATTTAGAATACTTGAAGCGTAAGAATGCCGGAAATGAGATTTTGGCGACAGCGTCGTACAACGCGGGCTATCATAGAATTAAGCGTTGGCTGCCTTCAGAGGCCATGCCTGCTGAGCTTTGGATTGAGCTGATCCCGTACAGAGAAACACGAGACTACGTGAAAAATGTGATGGCATATCGACAGGTTTACCATACTCGCCTTGGTCGTGATGGCAATATATTGGCAAGCATCTTGGATATGAAAATTGTGAAATGACCGCACATGGCTGGTGCTTAGACTCAGTTCGTCGTTTTTAGGTAACAGCTATGATAGACTCGAAAGTATGTGAATTTTTGAAAATGGGTACACCATGGATAAGTTAGCAAATTTATACGCAGAGCATATTGCCACGTTGCAACAGCGTACAAGAACGATAGTAGATAGAGAAGGGCTGGATGGACTTGTGATCCACTCGGGGCAAGCAAAGCGCCAATTCCTTGATGATATGTACTACCCGTTTAAAGTTAACCCGCAATTTAAAGCTTGGTTGCCTGTTATCGATAACCCGCACTGCTGGATTGTGGTCAATGGTAGTGACAAGCCGAAACTCATTTTTTATCGCCCGGTTGATTTTTGGCATAAAGTGCCTGACGAGCCAAGAGATTTTTGGGCAGAATATTTTGATATTCAACTGCTGGTTAAGCCAGATCAGGTCGAACAGTTACTACCGTACGACAAAGCAAACTATGCCTATATCGGTGAATATTTAGAAGTTGCACAAGCACTTGGCTTTACTCAAGTGAATCCAGAGCCGGTGATGAACTTCTTGCATTATCATCGTGCATATAAAACTCAGTATGAAATGGCATGTTTACGTGAAGCAAGCCGTCTAGGTGTGCTTGGTCACACGGCGGCGCGCGATGCCTTTTTTGCTGGTGGCTCCGAGTTTGAAATTCAACAAGCTTATCTAAATGCGACTCAGCATATGGAAAACGATACGCCATACGGCAATATTGTTGCCCTGAATGAAAATTGTGCGATTTTGCACTATACCCATTTTGAGCGTAAAGCGCCTAGCAAGCACTTATCATTTTTAATTGATGCTGGTGCAAACTTTAACGGTTATGCGTCAGATATTACCCGTACTTATGATTTCGCTAAGCAAGGTGAGTTTGCCGAATTGGTGAAAGTCATGAACGATCACCAAATAGAGTTAGGCAAAGCATTGCAACCGGGCAAACTGTACGGGGAGCTGCATATCGATTGTCACAATCGCGTGGCGCAAGTGCTGAGTGACTTTGGTATTGTTAAGCTTAATGCTCAGGCTATCGTCGAGAAGGGGATTACTTCCACTTTCTTCCCTCATGGTCTTGGCCATCATATTGGCCTGCAGGTACACGATATGGGCGGATTTATGGCTGATGAAGCTGGTACGCACCAAGCACCACCAGAAGGCCACCCGTTTTTGCGCTGTACTCGTAAGATAGAGGCTAATCAGGTGTTCACTATTGAGCCTGGGTTATATTTCATTGATTCATTGCTAGAAGACTTGGCGCAAACAGATAACAAGCAGTATATCAATTGGGATAAGATTGATGCACTGAAGCCTTACGGTGGTATCCGTATTGAAGATAATATCATTGTGCATGAAGATAGATTAGAAAACATGACGCGAGACTTCGGTCTCGAGTAAGCTAATTTCTAGCGCTGAAAACAAGTATATTTGGGGGCCGATTGGCTCCCTTTTAGTTTGGAACATTATGTCTGAATACTTCATTCCGAGTGAGTCTATAAGCCATCACGAGGAAATTAAGAAAAGTACGTTTATCGTACATTTGGCCCATACGCCAACCATCGAAGATGCAAAAGCGTTCATAAAACAGATTAATGATGCGTATCCTGATGCAAGACACAATTGCTGGGCACATATTGCTGGAGCTCCAGGTGGCAGTCATGTATTAGGGTTTTCTGATGATGGTGAGCCCAATGGCACAGCGGGTAAGCCTATGCTAAATGTACTGATGGGATCTGGAATTGGTGAGATCACAGCGGTGACGACGCGTTATTTTGGCGGTATAAAACTTGGCACTGGGGGGTTAGTCAGAGCCTATGGGGGCACGCTTAACAACGCGCTAGCACAGCTAAGTACGACTAAAAAAGTACCGGCTTCTATCATTGTTGGTCAGAGTGATTACCATCTTCAGGGTGTGATAGAGCAGCTATTACAAAGTCAGTTTACAGTGCTAAATTTAGATAAAGAATACGCTGCTAATATTACTTGGCAAATAGCAGTAGATAGTCGTGAAACACAACAAATCATTGATGCTATTTATGAATTAACTAATGGTGTTGTATTATTTAAGGAACTCAAGGAGTAGGCTCTACTTCTTTACATTCACTCATTAACCTCTGGTTAAATAACAAAAAGCGCAGCGTACAAAATGCAATTTCGTACCATAATAAAAATACTCGGGCAGTTAGTCGCTCTATTTAGTATCACTATGGTGCCACCAGCCATTGTATCTTTGATATACAAAGATGGTGGTGGTGTACCTTTTGTTTTAGCTTTCATCTTTAGTGTGCTAATGGGTCTGTTTGCGTACTACCCAAATCGCAAGGAAAACGGTGATCTTAAAGCCAGAGAGGGGTTCTTAATCGTTGTCTTATTCTGGTTGGTACTGGGGTCGTTTGCATCATTGCCGCTCATTTTCCTAGATAAGCCGAATCTATCCCTCGCAGATGCCGTTTTTGAAGCTTTTTCTGGGCTGACAACGACAGGGGCTACGGTATTGACGGGTATAGAACACTTACCCAAAGCGGTATTGTTCTATCGCCAACAGTTGCAGTGGCTCGGTGGTATGGGGATCATCGTCTTGGCTGTAGCCGTTCTCCCAATGCTTGGGGTTGGTGGTATGCAGTTATATCGTGCTGAGACACCAGGTCCCGTTAAAGATTCGAAGATGACACCGCGCATTGCTGATACCGCCAAGCACCTTTGGTATATCTATGTGTCGCTAACGGCGGCTTGTACAGTGGCTTACTGGATAGCGGGAATGAATTGGTTTGATGCTATTTGCCATGCGTTTGCCACGATAGCCATCGGTGGCTTCTCGACTTATGATGCTTCTATGGGCTACTTTGATAATCCACTTATCAATGTTATTTGTGTCGTCTTTTTATTGATTGCTGCCATTAACTTTTCGCTACATTATGCTGCGGTATCGAGCCGTAATATTAAAGCTTATTTGCGAGATCCTGAGTTTAAAGTCTTTCTGTTTATCCAACTAGCGTTGGTGGTAATTTGTTTTGCGGTACTGTCTTCAAACAATGTCTATGAAACGGGTGATGAGACCTTAGATCAAGCGATGTTTCAGGCTGTTTCAATTAGCACTACAGCAGGTTTTGCCACTGATAGCTTCTCAACGTGGCCATTGTTTTTACCTATTCTCTTGATTTTCTCAAGTTTCATTGGTGGCTGTGCTGGCTCTACAGGTGGGGGGATGAAGGTTGTACGCGTATTTTTGCTCTATTTACAGGGGATCCGTGAGCTGAATCGTTTGGTGCACCCACGCGCTATTTACTCGATAAAGCTAGGCCGGAAGGCACTACCAGACAAAGTAGTCGAAGCGGTGTGGGGGTTTTTCTCAGCCTATGCACTAGTATTTGTGATTATTATGATTGCATTACTGGGGACTGGGCTTGATAACATTACTGCATTTTCAGCAACTGCGGCTTGCCTAAATAACTTAGGTCCCGGATTAGGAGATGTTGCGGCGCACTATGGCGATATTAGCGATGCTGCAAAGTGGATCCTTACTTTGGCTATGGTCTTTGGTCGTTTAGAAATCTTCACATTGTTAGTACTATTTACTCCTACCTTCTGGCGTGGTTAACCACGCCAAATCGAGTGGGCTTACGTTGCTGAAAGCCCACGCACAAAGCCCCCTTCTCTGAGTGTGACGAATTGTCATCTTATTTTTGAACTTCGCAAAGAAAAAGTTAATAAAAATTTCAAAAACTCGGATTTTCGGGGTTTTCAAGTGTCAGTATTTTTACAACGATTTAACTTGGAGGTGACTACCTTGCTTGCCACACGCTTTTCAGATAAAGGGTTTAAAGTGATTAAAGGATTTGCTGCTAGCCATGAGCTGGGCTTTGGCGCGCAGCTTATAGAGCAAAGCGTAATGCAGCTGAACAGCTTGATCGAAGAAGTTGGGTATTTGCGAGTCAACCAACCAACCATAGATAGTGGTGCACAATCCTATGACTTGTTTCATCACATTGGCTGTGAAAGCGGTGCGCGATTTATTGTGAAGGTGATCTCAGAAAATGAGCTATGGCAAAAGCGCCAAATACCGGCAATTGTTGATTGCCTAGAAGCTGAAGGTGCTGGTTGCTTATTTAAACATGATGTCTCAGGTATATTGTTTGTTGCTAAGCGAAACAGCGAACCTATGATGTTGTTTATTGAGGGTGAAGAGCTTGCCATGGCGCAGAGCTCACTTGAAATACAGAGTAGAATGATGACGTTAAGAGACGGTGCAATAATGCTAAGAAGTCATTTTTTAATAAAATGATGATCACTTTTTAGCATTACTGAGAGGCGCAGAGTTGTAATTAACCTTAATTCAGTTTTAAATGGCCTTCCACCAAAACTGCTACAATAAAAAAGTAGTAGAGTGCACTCAGGAAGGGTTGGAGCCATGTTAAAAACTCAGGAGGTTGGGCAAGAAGCTTTGCTCACCGCAATCAGCGCAGGAAGTATTGTTGATTTGGAAATTTGCTTACCGGCAAATAGCAAAAGAATAAAAACAGAATATGTCGGTATGCTCCAAGGGGCGTTTTTAATTCTTAACCATCCCAACCCTAAGCGATTAGGCGCGGCGCTGGACTATGTGATGGAAGGGACGTCGGTTATTGTTCGAGCTTTGCTCGAAAATAGTGATGGCCAAGTCATTGCATTCAAATCGCAAATCAAAGCGGTTTCAGTCCATCCCGCGCGGCTTATTTTTCTTTATCTACCCGAAAAAGTACAAACCTATAAACTCCGTTCGCAAAATAGGATACCAACCTTAATCCCCGCAAAGTTTCACTGCCACGGCAGCAAAGATGTTGGTGTGATAAAAGACATTTCACTTGCTGGGTTACAGTTAGATTTAACGTCTATTGATGCTGAGTATATGGAAGAGGGGCTGAAATGTGAGGTTTTCATTGAAGGCAAAGAAGGGAATCAGATCGCGCTTGAAGGGGATATTCGACGCATAAAAAGCCATGATCAAATCGTCTCTTTAGGTATTCACTTAACTTCAGCTCCAGACATAATCCGTGGTGTATTAAAAGATTACCTAATCGATTTGTCTATTTTTCAAGATCAACAAGAGACTTAGTGAATATGGCGCTTTAAACAAATAAAGCGCTTACTTGGAAGAGTTTTTCCACAACACCGATTTGCTTTTTATCGATCAGGAACATAATCACATGGTCGCCTGAGAGAATAATGGTATCGTCATGTGCGATCAGTACATCTTCATCACGGACAATGGCACCAATGGTCGCGCCTGGTGGTAATTTAATATCTCGAATTGCACGGCCGACAACCTTAGAGGTGTTCTCATCACCATGTGCGACAGCTTCAATGGCTTCTGCTGCCCCTTTACGCAATGAATATACGTTAACGATATCACCACGGCGAACGTGGGTGAGTAGTGCTGAGATAGTCGCTTGTTGTGGTGAGATAGCAATATCAATGTCGCCACCTTGCACAAGGTCAACATAGGCACCACGTTGAATAAGCGCCATGGTCTTTTGTACACCCATGCGCTTTGCAAGCATCGCCGCCATAATGTTGGCTTCGTCGTCGTTCGTCACTGCGATGAACACGTCTACTTGCTCTATATGTTCTTCTGATAACAGCTCTTGGTCTGAGGCATCGCCACAAAAAACCACCGTATTATCGAGCGTTTCAGACAACTGCGTGGCACGAGCTTGATTGCGTTCAATAAGCTTAACGCTATGGTTCTTGTCTAATGAACTGGCGAGTCCCGCACCTATGTTACCGCCACCGGCAATCATAATTTTCTTGTAAGAGCGTTCAAGCTTTTGTAGCTCGTTCATGACCGCTCGAATATGCTTAGTCGCAGCGATAAAGAAAACTTCATCATCAGCTTCAATTACGGTGGTGCCGAGTGGCTTGATGGCTTTGCCCTGACGATAAATAGCGGCAACGCGGGTATCGACGTTTGGAATATGCTCTTTTAATGCTGAAAGTGCATAGCCAACGAGTAAACCGCCGTAATAAGCTTTAACCGCGACGAGTGACAACATGCCCTCGGCAAATTGCAGCACCTGCAAAGCGCCTGGGTAATCTATTAGCCTGCGAATATATTGCGTTACTAGCTGCTCCGGTGCGATGTAATGGTCGACAGGTAGGTCGTCATTGTGAAACAGCTTTTCTTTGTACTTTAAGTATTGCTCAGAGCGGATCCGCGCAATTTTGGTCGGCGTATTGAAAATACTATAGGCGACCTGACACGCAACCATATTCACTTCATCTGAGCTGGTTACGGCGATTATCATGTCGGCATCTTCGGCACCAGCTTGACGCAAGATCTCAGGGTGAGCACTGTGGCCAGTGACTCCCTGTAGATCGTATTTGTCTTGCAGCTCTCTTAAGCGCTCGCCATCGATGTCGACAACGGTAATTTCATTTTCTTCACCGACGAGATTTTCTGCTAGTGTCCCGCCGACTTGGCCGGCGCCTAAGATGATGATTTTCATATTGGTTACGGTCGATTTTCTATTATTGTTTTGTCAACTTTGCGTAGTAAAACCCATCACTTAATCCGGGTAATAGCTGCAAGCCTGGTTGTGTTTGTGTGTCTGCATCATGTAAAGGAACAAGGGCCGCATCAGGAGTCACTGAAAGAAAACGTCTGATCTGTTGCTGGTTCTCTTGTGGCAGTACTGAACAGGTAGCATAAACTAGTGTGCCACCGGGCTTGAGTAATGGCCAGATTTTATCAATAATTTGTGCCTGTAACGTCACCAAGTTATCAATATCTGAAGCTCGTCTCAGCCACTTGATATCAGGGTGTCGTCTAATAACACCTGTTGCAGAGCAAGGAACATCCAACAAGATACGATCATATAGCTCGCCATCCCACCATGCTTCAGGGTCACTTGCATCGCCCTCGAGACATTTGGCCGACAATCCGATCCGTTCAAGGTTTTGCTCCACACGCTGTAAGCGCGCGCCATCAGCATCTATTGCAGTCACTTTAGCGTCTGCTAACTCCAAAATATGGCAAGTCTTACCACCAGGAGCGGCACAAGCATCAAGAATATTTTCACTTGATTGTGGTGCTAATAATCTCGCGGCTTTTTGGGCGGCTGCATCTTGCACTGAGCAAGCGCCTGCGGCAAATTGTGGAAGCGCATAAACGTCAATTGGGCTATCAAGCAAGATCCCGTCTGGATACTCATTATGAAGCTGATAGGCTATCCCTTCTCGATCTAACATTGCTGCATAATCGACAGTAGAGAATTGCGATTGGTTTACACGTAGCCACATTGGTGCCTGCTGTTGATTCGCTTCTAAAATAGCTTGCCACTGCGTTGGGTAAGCTGCTTTTAGTTGATTAATAAACCAGCCAGGGTGGTTGTATAAGCAAGCTGGGATCTCGGTAGCACTGGTTTCTAGCTCGACTTGATGGCGCTGGAAGTTACGTAAAATCGCATTAACCAAGCCTTTCATGCCGGGCGCTCTAAGAGGCGTCAATGCGTTTACGGTCTCGGCAACCGCGGCGTGAGCAGGGACACGCATATGCTGAAGTTGGTAAATACCCACATACAACAAAAACTGGAAAACACGTCGCTTACCTTTTAAGGGCTGATCTAGCAGTTGTTGGCAGTAATGCTCTAAAGACGGTAAATATCTTAATACGCCGTAGCAAATTTGCTGTAGCAAAGCTCTGTCTTTACCGTCTAACTGGCTGGTGGCAAGTGGTAATTGAGCACTTAACGACGCGCCTTTATCGACGACTTGAAATAGGGTTTGGGCAGCGAGTGCGCGTACATTACTCACGCGTCACCAACCTTAGCACCAATTGCTACCCAGTCGGCTCGACCATTCAAAAAGTCTTGTGCAGACATGGGCTTTTTACCTTGTGGTTGTAAGGTGTGAATTTCCAATGCCTGTGTGCCACAGGCAATTACGATACCGTGCTTGTCTGCACGTAGCACATGTCCTGCATCACCTTGTTCGTCAACTACCTTCGCCTGCCAAATCTTGACGCTGTTACCTGCCATATTGGTAAAGCAAACCGGCCATGGATTAAATGCGCGGATGTTGCGTTCAATTTGCGCAGCTTCCATCTGCCAGTCAATGTCGGCTTCTTCTTTGCTTAGCTTCTTAGCATAATTCGCTAGTGTATCGTCTTGCTTTTCTGGCGTGATCTCGCCTGCAGATAAGCGTGCTAGCGTATCAATAAGCGCATCGGGGCCGAGCAGCGCAAGTTTGTTGTATAAATCCGCACTCGTATCTGTTGCGGTTATAGGGCAGCGAGCAATATGTAACATATCGCCAGTATCTAGACCTTCGTCCATTTGCATTATCGTCACACCGGTTTCACTGTCTCCAGCCCAAACGGCGCGTTGGATTGGAGCGGCTCCTCGCCATCTTGGTAAGATCGAACCATGTACATTTAGACAACCTAGCCGAGGCGTATCTAAAATGGCTTTCGGAAGAAGTACACCATAAGCAACAACAATCATGACATCGGCTTCAAGCGCTGCAAGCTCTGCTTGTGCTTCTGGTGTTTTGAGAGATTGTGGCTGCAATACAGGAAGATCATGCTCTTGTGCTAGTACTTTTACTTCACATGCTTTAAGTTTTTTCCCGCGTCCTGCAGGGCGGTCTGGCGGGCAGTATACTGCCACGACGTCATGTTGTGATTGTATAAGAGCGTCAAGGTGGCGCGCTGCAAAATCAGGCGTGCCTGCGAAAACGATACGCAAAGGATTACTCACGAAATATCCTAAAGTCAGTTAGTTAGACATTGGTTAAGCTTGCTTTGCAGCGAGCTTAGCTTCTTTTTCAAGCTTCTTACGAATACGATTACGCTTTAGTGGCGATAGATAATCGATAAATAGCTTGCCAACTAAGTGGTCTAGTTCGTGTTGAATACAAACGGCAAGTAGACCATCAGCATCTAACTCATATGTTTCACCATGTTCGTTTGTTGCCTTCACTGTGACTGTCTCAGCGCGATCAACTTTTGCATATGAATATGGTACAGATAAGCAGCCCTCTTCGCTCACCGTAGAACCATCACGCTTAGTTATTTCTGGGTTGATTAAGACGCGCGGTTCGTTGCGCTCTTCAGAAACGTCAATAACAACAATGCGCTGATGAATATCAACTTGCGTAGCCGCAAGACCGATACCATTTTCATCATACATAGTTTCCAGCATGTCCTTAACTATTTGACGTACTTCGTCATTAATCTCTGCTACAGGCTGTGCAACAGTGCGTAAACGCTCATCTGGAAACTTTAAAACTTCTAATATGGCCATGATTACCCTAAATCAATTTATCGTGTAAGCTGTTGTAAGCTAGTGTATGGTCTTATTTTAGCCATTCAAGTTCCCCTTTAACAGGTTTTGGTGGATAATAACCAAAAATAACCACAAGGAAGCCATCATGAAATATTCGATTGCTGCATTAATACTCGCTAGCTGCTCTGTTTTCTCTGTGAAAGCGGACACTTTGGCTGTAAAAGCAGATGCACCCCAGCGCTATGTGGTGAAAAAAGGCGATACCTTGTGGGATATTTCAAAAATGTACTTACGTTCTCCATGGAAGTGGAAGCAGTTGTGGCAGTGGAATCCGAACATACAAAACCCAGATCTGATTTATCCAGGGGACAGTCTTAAGTTACTTTACGATGAAAATGGTAATCCAATATTGGTGCTGGATAAAGGGGTGAAGAAGCTTTCACCACATACACGTATTGTTAACCAAAAAGCGGCTGCCATTCCGACCTTGCCGCTACCCATCATGGAACCTTTTTTGCGGTTCGAGCAAGCACTTTCTGAATCTAAGTTTTCTGAGAGCCCAATTGTGCTGGGGGCTAATCGTAATATTAAAAATGCGACTCCAGGTCACCTTCTTTATATCAAAGGTGATTTAGTTAAAGGCGGGCACTATGCTATTTATCGTCGTGGTGAAACCTATCGTACCTTAGACAGTCAACAACAGCTTGGCTTGGAAGCCGTGTTAGTTGGGTCAGGCCATGTGGTCGAGCAAGGTGATCTAGCAGCAGGACGTCCGGCAAAGCTACAGTTAGAAGTTGCCAAACAAGAAGTTAGAGCTGGTGATATTGTCCTTCCCATCTCCACGGGACAAAGCTATCCAGCACAGTTTTCAATAACACGGCCAAAGCAGCAAACTTCGGGACGTATTATTGCTAGCGATAATAAACTCA
Organism: Pseudoalteromonas sp. A757; assembly: GCF_004103285.1. NCBI lineage: Bacteria > Pseudomonadati > Pseudomonadota > Gammaproteobacteria > Alteromonadales > Pseudoalteromonadaceae > Pseudoalteromonas > Pseudoalteromonas sp. A757. Next base: position 8,590 of record NZ_QNQN01000069.1, on the reverse strand, counting down.
GAGAGTTTAGTACCATGAGTGTTGTAGTGCTTGATGTAGGCAGTAAAGCTCAGTTAAAAGAGGGGCATGTCCTTGATATTATAAGGCAGTCGCCTACAGTTATAGAAAGCCAACACGGTCCGCGCTATATTGAAGACGCATCTCGACTCGACAAGATGATCACCGAAATGGGATCTTGGTTTGGTGAGGAAAACGATGACGATAGTGTGGTATGGCATATGCCAAAGGAAAAAGTCGGTGAAGTAATGGTCTTTAAAGTATACGGAGACTTGAGCTATGCAATGGTTGTAGAAACTTCAGAGCCGATCCGCGTAGGTGATTATGTACAAGCATTCAAGGAAACCGCCAGTAACTAGGTGGTAGTATATCTCCTTGAGTGAGTCAGTGAACTCAAGGAGAGAGTATGAAACAAACTGAACAAGCTCAAGCTCTTGCATTAACCCTATGCCAGGGGCTGGGTATCAAAACTATCACCGCATTACTTAATCAAGTCCCCCTTGCGCAATTATTCGCATTAAGTCAGGTTGAGCTTTGTAAGCTTGGGCTACAAGAAAATGTTGCAGCCAACTTAGCGTGTACAGATTGGTCTCGTATCGAGCACATATTGACTTACTGTCAACGTCAGCAAATTCATGTTGTATCTTTGTTTTCTCCCGAATACCCTGAGCAATTAAAAGAGATCTGTAACCCTCCCTTAGTGCTATTTTGCAGAGGGAATATTGCGTTATTAAAGCAACCACAAATTGCAGTTGTCGGTAGTCGTAGTTCAACGAGAACCGGCCTTGGGCTTGCACATGAATTTGCACAGGGCCTAAGTCGCTCGGGACTGGTAGTAACGTCGGGTATGGCAAGAGGGGTTGATGGTGCAGCGCACCAAGGTGCACTTGATGTTCAAGGAGCAACTATTGCTGTGCTAGGGACTGGTGTTGATGTTGTTTACCCCAAACGCCATCAACGACTTTATGAAGACATCGTACAGCATGGCTTGGTAGTCAGTGAGTTCTTACCAAACACTCAAGCAAATAGTAATCACTTTCCACGGCGTAATCGCATAATCTCGGGTTTATCTTTGGGTGTTTTGTTGGTTGAAGCCGAAATAAAAAGTGGCTCGCTGATTACCGCACGCTATGCACTGGAGCAAAACAAAGAAGTGTTTGCGATCCCAGGCTCAATTAAAAATCGATTAAGTAGCGGTTGTCATTACCTGATTAAGCAAGGAGCAAAACTCACCGAAAATATTGAGGATATTTTGGAAGAAGTGAGCTTTTTTTGTGAAAACAGTCTATATAGTATAGAAATAGGGGAGCAAAAAGAGGAGCAATGTCCTGTATTAGAAAACCTTGGCTTTGAGGTGACGACTGTAGACACTTTAACGCAAAGGACCCAGTGGCCAGTAGAGCAGGTGATTGCCAGACTATTGGACCTAGAACTCGAAGATAAAGTAGAGCGTGTACTCGACGGCTACATAAAACTCGCGAGGGGTTAAGAAGATGTTTGATATTCTAATGTATTTATTTGAGAACTATATTCACAGTGAGGCAGAAATCTTTGTCGAACAAAACGAACTCACCGATGAACTCCTTCGCGCCGGCTTTAATCAAGGCGAAATATACAAAGCGCTTGATTGGCTTGAGCAACTTGCAGATTTACAGCACAGTGACGAAAACCCCTATTTAAATGCTAAACCGGACCATGCAACGCGGATTTACACCGATAGCGAATGCAATATGCTAGATGTTGAGAGCCGTGGTTTTTTAATGTTTGTGGAACAAGTCGGAGTGATTGACAGTACCACCAGAGAAATGGTGATGGATCGCTTATTCGCCTTGGATAAAACCTATATTAGCCTTGATGATTTAAAGTGGGTGATACTAATGGTGCTATTTAATGTACCGGGTAAAGAGCATGCTTATGCGCAGATGGAAGATCTGATTTTTACCGAGCCTGCATCTGTAGTTCATTAGCTCTGCTCTAGCACGATAAGTTTCTCTCGGTAAGTTGAGGTCAAAACTTCAACTTACCGCCTTTCAAATAACGCTTCTTACTTCGTTAAAAATGCGGATATCAAGTATTCGCAGGGGGGAATTTCCATCATTTCCTTGACCCTAAAAACAAGGCGATTATATTAGGCGCATACTTGCACAAGGGGGCGGTGGTAAAGCGATGAGTAAAATAGACCATGCATTATTTAATGCAGACAAACATGCATTAGAAAAAGAGTATGAAGTATGTCCAGAATGTGGCTCTGAGCTGGTAATCAAAAACAGTAAAAATGGTCCATTTATTGGCTGCGCTAGCTACCCAACTTGTGATTATATTCGCCCGCTGGCACATCATGATAGCCATGTAATTAAAGTATTAGAAGATGTGGCTTGTCCTGAATGTGGCAAAGATCTAGTGATAAAAAATGGCCGCTATGGCATGTTTATTGGCTGTACTGGGTATCCTGATTGCCACTATATTGGTCATGAAGATGCACCACCCTCGGTGGCCTTACCCGCGTGTCCAAAATGTCAAAAAGGTAATCTAATTCAGCGTAAAAATAAGTATGGTAAACACTTTTATAGTTGTGACACGTATCCAAGTTGTAAGTATACCTTGAACGCCACGCCTGTAGAGCAGGCTTGCCCTGAGTGTCATTGGCCCGTGCTAGTGGAGAAAACCCGAGCGGGTAAAGCTGTGCTACAATGCCCGCAGAAATCATGTCAAAAGATAGTGGAAATACCGTGAGTAATGACAATAAAGCGGATGCCGTGGCAATAGAAACGCCCGAGTCAGCACTTCAAGCCGGCGAAGTGATCTGTTATCCGACGGAAGCCATTTATGGTTTAGGTTGTGATCCTGATAACCAAGATGCGGTCACTAAGTTACTAACAATCAAATCTCGACCCATAGAAAAAGGGTTAATCTTAATCGCCGACAATTATGGTCAATGTTTACCCTACGTGGATGACAATATAATCCCGATGGATAAGCGCGCTGATATTTTTTCGTCATGGCCAGGAGCCATTACTTGGTTATTGCCGGCGAAAGCCAGTACGCCGCATTGGTTAACAGGGGGGCACGACACTATCGCTATTCGTGTTACTAGCCACCCAATTGTAAAGCAGTTGTGTCAACGCTTTGGTAAGCCGATTGTATCTACCAGTGCCAATGTAACAGGTCAAACTCCGGTTGTTTCGTTGTTGGAAGCGCGTCGCCAGTTCGGCTCACAAGTCGGCTATTATGTTGAAGGTGAGTTAGGCGGTAATACGACCCCAAGCGTCATTAAAAATGCAATGACTGGCCAAGTGATCCGAGGATAAAAAGTACCATGAGTAAAATAAACCTAGATACCGTAAAAGCTTTTTTATTACAACTACAAGATAATATCTGCCAAGGCTTAGAGGCTGCCGATGGTAACGCTCAGTTTGTTGAGGATGCTTGGGAACGTGCTGAAGGTGGCGGCGGTCGCACTCGCGTGATCCGTAATGGCGATGTTATTGAGCAAGGCGGGGTAAACTATTCACATGTTTTTGGCGCTTCTATGCCAGCCTCAGCGACGGCGCACCGTCCAGAGTTAGCAGGAAGAAGTTTCCATGCCTGTGGCGTGTCTTTAGTGATCCACCCGAAGAATCCCAATATTCCAACTAGCCACGCCAATGTGCGTTTTTTCATCGCTGAGAAAGAAGGTGAAGAGCCGATTTGGTGGTTTGGTGGTGGTTTTGATTTAACCCCATTTTATCCAGTTCTTGAGGATGTGAAGCACTGGCACCAAGTTGCAAAGGATTTGTGCGCACCATTTGGTGACGCAGTATACGGTGACTACAAAAAGTGGTGTGATGAATATTTCTATTTAAAGCACCGAGATGAGACTCGGGGTGTGGGTGGGTTATTCTTTGATGACTTAAACCAATGGGGCTTTGAGAAGAGCTTTGCGTTTATGCAAGCTGTAGGCAATGGCTTCCTTGATGCTTATCTGCCTATTATTGAAAAACGCAAAGATACGCCGTATAGCGAACAGGAGCGTCAATTCCAGCTATATCGCCGAGGCCGTTACGTTGAATTTAATCTGGTCTGGGATAGAGGTACGTTGTTTGGTCTACAAACGGGTGGACGTACCGAGTCTATTTTAATGTCGATGCCACCATTGGCACGCTGGGAGTATGACTTCCAGCCCGAACCGGGGTCGAAAGAAGCTGAGCTGTATAATTATCTTACCCCAAAGAATTGGCTGGCGATGTAATAGAGTTAGAAAGGAGCCTCGGCTCCTTTTTTGCTTTTAGCGGTTCACTTAGTTTAATTTAAATCCGCGTACTTGCTCATCTAAATCGCGTGCAAGGGTGAGCAACTCTTCACTGATCTGTTTAGAGCCATGGGCATCAACTAACGAGCGCTCAGCATTATCGCTAATCGCCACTACGCTACGATTGATTTCTTCAGCGGCCAAGTTTTGTTGCTCAGTGGCATCGGCAATTTGCAGGTTTAAGGCATTAATTTCGTGCATCTGCGTCGAGATGTCTTTAAGCGCTTGGGCTACTTTCTTGACCTGCTGTGCACGATCATCTGCTTCTTCGCAAGAAGCACTCATTGCTGCCACGGTTTGCTGTGCCTCGGACTGTAGCTTATCGATAGTACGTTTGATTTCATCGGTTGAGTCGTGGGTACGTGTAGCAAGTGTTCTGACTTCGTCGGCAACAACTGCAAACCCTCTACCTGCTTCCCCTGCGCGTGCGGCTTCTATTGCTGCATTAAGCGCTAAGAGATTGGTTTGCTCCGCGATACTACTGATCACTTCGAGTACTTTACCCACTTCAAGAGTTTGTGCTTGAAGCTGAGAAACTTGTTCTGCAGCCTGCCTTACATCTTGTGCTAATTGGTTGATACTTTGCTCAGTATGATTAGCAACAGCCATGCTTTCCTCTGCGAGGTGATTGCTGCTGTCCGACTTTTCTGATGCAAAGTGGGTGGTATTTTTTACTTCACTTGAAGAGCTTTCAAGCTCATTAATTGCGGCTGCAACAGAGTCCGTTCCTTGTTTTTGCTCTTGAATGGCCAGCTCGGTAGTTTCCGCTGAAGCATATATAGATTCTGCTGAGTGAATAAGTATTTTCGAAGAGTTGGATAACTGCGCAATATTGTCTTTAAAGCTATCCATCATTTTATTGAAGTTAATCGCCAAGCGTCCAAGCTCGTCATCGACTTGGTCGTCTATTCGTAATGATAGGTCCTTATTCGTCGTTGCGAGACGCATGGTTCGGCCTAGTGTTTTTAGTCGTACAATAAATAGTTTCCTAAAAAGTACGCCTAAAATCACAAATGTGGTTATAAAAATGGCGGAGAGGAGTGCTGTACTAAACCAAGTATTGTTGTGTACAGTATTATCAATGCCAGCAAGAGAGTAGCTGATCCGCACAACACCGAGCACATCTCCTTCCTGTGCCTGATGACAACCCAAGCAGTTGGTTCCTTTATAGTCCTCCTTGGCTATCATTGGCTTTAAGTAAGTCATGATACGACTACCATCGCGCTGTTCTATAACTAAGGTTTCTTTCCCATTCAACGCATCAAACTCAGCTTCAGAGTTAGGTGCTTGATTTGCATTACCAGGACCGTAAAGCTTATTAACTTGCTCGGAGCGGATAATGTGAGCATCTTCGATATTAGGGTGATTACGAATTTTGTCACTCAAAATTTCACGGTTTGCCATGGTGCCTGTCAGCATCATAGTATTGATAGAGTCAAAGTAATTATCTGCTAGTAACCTAATGTTACTTTCAACTGTTTCTTCAGCAAGAGTCTTTTGTTGACTGCTACTACTGAGGATACTGGCAATCAAAACGAGGACACCCGTCACTGCCAGTAACGCATAAATTTTATGTTGAATAGATTTCACACGCATCGCACCTGTTCATAATTAGAACAGTAATTATGCATCTCTACTCAAGAACGGGGTTTGACCTAGCGCAAAATAGCCGTGTAATTTTAATCAACTAATACTTTAGTTTTATTCTTGATTAATCATATGTGTCGCAAGTTGAGCGAGGGACTGCCTTAATCCTTCTCTTAATAATGGATTTCCTACCTCTAAGTCTAATGCTTTATTCATACAGTGCATCCATTGATCCCGTAAATCTTGGTCGATAGGAAAGGGCATATGGCGCATTCTTAAACGTGGGTGGCCATATTTCTCTGCAAAAAGATCTGGGCCACCTAACCAACCAGAAAGAAATTCAAAAAATACCTGTCTGATCCTGTCTAATGGTTGTGGATGCATATCGTAAAGCGGCTTTGCATAGGGATCAGTTGCCATAATATCGTAAAAGCGGTTGGCAAGATCGCGGGCGCCTTGTTCTCCACCAATGATTTCATAAGGTGTTTTTTCTGGAGTGGGGGCACTATTTGTTTGTTCTACGGTTGCATCTTTATTAAAGATACGTTTAATTAACTGCTTCATAATGACTCTTTCAAGGCGCTCTTATAACGATGGACAAATACGCGGTATTCGGTAATCCGATAAAACATTCTAAATCGCCAGCAATCCATACGCAATTCGCACAGCAATGCCAGCAGCAATTAGAATACGAGGCTATTTTGGCACCAGAAGATGCCTTTATTCAAACTGCATCGACATTTTTTGCCCAAGGTGGTTGTGGTGCGAATGTGACTTTACCTTTTAAAGAGCAGGCATTTGCCTTTGCAGATACCCTCACCGAACGAGCTAGGCTCGCTGGTGCCGTCAATACCCTAATCAAACAGCAAGATGGCAGTATTACAGGCGACAATACTGATGGTGCAGGTCTTGTACGAGATCTCGTGAAACACCAAACTAAACTTGAGGGGGCTACCGTACTATTGATTGGTGCAGGTGGTGCAGCCAAAGGCTGTATCTATCCGCTCCTTCAGGCCGGAGCAAAACGGATCGTCGTGACCAACCGTACTGAGTCAAAGGCATTGCAACTAGCAAAGCAATTTGCCTCGTATGGAGAGGTTACAGGGTGTGGCTTAAACAATACCCCCGACATCGGTTTCGATATTGTGATTAACTCCACCTCATCGAGCATCACAGGGCAAGTACCAGACGTTAGCCCTACTGTTATTACATCCTGCTTAGTTGCCTACGATATGTTCTACAGCGACCAGCAAACAAGTTTCTTAGACTGGGTGGCGCAACACAATCAACAAACGCAATTGATAGATGGCATAGGTATGTTAGTTGAGCAGGCCGCAGAAGCGTTTTACCAATGGCGAGGGGTGAGGCCTGATACGTCCGAAACATTTAGGCTTATTAGAGGGGAAATATGAACCAGGCAATACTGTTTAATGATGACATCAGTTATCAACAGGGAGAATTAACGTTTACGGCGATGGCCAGTGGTCAGCTGATCCGCTGTAAAATTGCAACCGAGCTTGAGCAGGAAGCCGCAATAGCGCACTTTGCTCAGCACCAATTCGATTATGAAATGCAGGCTGAGCAATTAATAGAGGATGACTCATTTAATGAGGCGGGAGAGATAAGCTTAGCTTTCCTCTAAATATTCATTTTTCAGTTCCACGTAATTTTGGGCGGACACTTTTAAAAATTGTAGCTCTTGTTCGGTGAGGGGTCTGGCTTGTTTTACCGGACTACCGACATATAGAAAGCCGGACTCAAGATTTTTATTAGGCGGGACAAGTGCACCACCACCAATGATAACGTCATCTCCTACGGTGACGTTATCCATAATAATTGCACCCATACCCACAAGAATACGATTACCAAGTTTGCAACCATGCAACATGACTTTATGACCAACAGTTACATCATCACCAATAATAAGCGGGTAACCGTCAGGTACTGAAGCGCTCTTTCTTGTTAAATGCAGTACGCTGCCGTCTTGAACATTAGTTCGTTTACCTATCTTGATGTAGTTCACATCGCCTCTGGCTGCAACCAATGGCCAAACACTGCTGTCTTCGCCAATTTCTATATCACCGACCAAAACGGATGATTCATCAATATAAACGCCTTGTGCCAAGCGCGGGAATTTACCTTTATAACTTCTAAGCATGTCTAGATTACTCATCTCTCGTGTCTTGTGTCACTAGTGTAGAGTGTTGAATTGTAAAACTCTAGTACGAAAAAACTGCAAATAGATAAGTAAAAGTGTCAAAAATAAGCGTTTCGCTCTATTTTTGCTCGAACAAACGTTTTTTCGCAACTTTCTTTAAAAAAAGGGTTGCACTAAAATCGGATCGCCCTATAATGCGACCCCACTGACACGGGGCGCTACGCTGAAAAGCAAAGCAGCAGCGAGTTAGCGTCAAGTAAAACTTAAGTTCGAAACTTCTGATAAAGAAATTCAAAATTAAGTGTTGACAAAAAATTGGGAATGCTTAGAATGCACATCCCTCGAAGCAACGAAATGTTTCGAAATGTTCTTTAAAAATATGAAGCAATCATCTGTGTGGGCACTCGTACAGATTGAGTTCTAACAGCAGATTCTAGTTCGCTAGATGACGCAAACAAATTTAGAGTCTCAATTGAACTGAGTGACCAACAGAATAAACATAGTTTATTCAGCACAGTCAATTCGATACCGAAAGGTATCAAAATCAGAATTCAATGAGC